>JALVXV010000298.1 GCA_027038235.1 Campylobacterales bacterium
GTTACTAAAACCTTTTCGTTTTTTTCAACTCTTTTTTTTATCTCATCATAAAGCTTTTCTACTTGATACTCACTATCAACCACTTCTACTTCAGGGTCAAGCAGACCTGTGGGTCTTATAATTTGCTCAGCTACATTATCACCTGATAGCTTAAGCTCATACTCATTTGGAGTAGCACTAACAAATAAAAATTGATGGGCTTTTGAGATAAACTCATCAAATTTTAATGGTCTATTATCAAGTGCAGAGGGGAGTCTAAATCCATACTCTACAAGCACCTCTTTTCTACTTCTATCACCTGCATACATTCCACGAAATTGAGGCAGACTTACATGAGATTCATCAACTATCAAAAGATAGTCCTCCCCCATTGCCTCATAATAATCAAACAAAGAGTATGGAGTTTCACCCGGTTTTTTTCCGGTAAGATACCTTGCATAATTCTCTATCCCTTTACAAGAGCCAGTACTCTCTAACATTTCAAGATCAAATTCCACTCTTTGCTTTAATCTTTGATACTCAACTAATTTATTCTCTTTTTTAAAAAAGTTCAACCTCTCTTCAAGCTCCTTTTCTATCTCTTTTATAGCCTCTTTAAGTCTATTTGCTCCTACGATAAATTGATTTGCTGCATAGATGACGACCTTTTTTAACTCTTTGCTTATTCTTTTATTGGTTAGAGCATCAAAATAGTAAATACTTTCAACTTCATCTCCAAAAAATTCAACCCTTATAACTTCATCCTCTTTATAAGCTGGAAATATATCTATGACATCTCCATTTACTCTAAAATTACCTCTATCAAAAAAGTTATCATCTCTTTTATATCCCATCTCTACAAGTTTTAAAAGAAGCTCCTTTTGGTTTAGCTCCTGTCCAATTTCTATACTTTGAACCATCTTTTTATATTCATGCGGATTGCCAAGACCATAGTTGGCTGAAACCGAAGCGACACATATTACATCTTTGTAGCTAAGAAGTGAAGCTGTAGCACTAAGTCTTAATCTTTCAAGCTCTGCATTGATAGAGCTATCTTTTTCTATAAAGAGATCACTTCTTGGTATATAAGCCTCCGGTTGATAGTAGTCATAATAGCTTATAAAATACTCCACATGATTTTTTGGAAAAAATCCCTTAAACTCACTATAAAGCTGGGCAGCTAAAGTTTTATTGTGTGTCATAATAAGTGTAGGAAGATCACTCTCTTCAATGATTTTAGCCATAGTATAGGTCTTGCCACTACCTGTTACACCTATTAGAGTTTGGTATTTGTTTCCCTCTTTTATACTTATTGATAGCTTTTGTATAGCCTTTGGCTGATCTCCTTTTGGAGAGAAATTGCTAAATAGTTTAAATCTTTTACTCATAATTATCCATTTTTTATAGAATTATACCAAAAATTAAGGAAAAATTTTATTATTATTTGATAAAATATTTGTCGGTTGTTATAGAGTTTTGTTTTTGGAAGGTGATTGAGTAGATTCTATTTATAAGAGCATATGTTTATGGAGTAGTTGTGAAAAAGAGTGGTTTTACTATGATAGAGCTTATTTTTGTTATAGTTATTTTAGGTATACTAACAGTAGTAGCTATTCCAAAGTTTATGGCATTAAGAGGTGATATGGATGCAGTTGCTCTATCAAAATATGTACAAAATGCTATCAAGGAGGTGCAAGGATACCCCTTGGCTAAGGGAGGTGTGGTAAACTTAAGCACAATGTCATATGTGATAGAGTCAATGATACATCAAAATAAAGCAAAAGATACCAATGGTTCATTTACTGGGTGGGGCAATGCTTTTAGCACAAATTGCATCACAAATGGTAGAATCTCTTCAGTAACTATAGGTACTAATGTGTCAAATAGTAAAGAGGATTGTTTGCAATTTGAGGTAAATAGCTCTACTTTTTGTGTAAGATTCAATCCAAATGCTACAGGTAATATCTGTAAAAGAGTAAAAAGTATCATAAGAGACACAAATTATACTATCAATGATCATTTTTTACTGTTTTGATCTACCAAGATTTTAGAAGAAATTAAGAGAGGAAACATGCTATTTCAAGAGAGCAATAAGATAAGTACACTTAGTCAAAAGATAGATGAGCTTATAAGAAGCTATAAAGAGTTAAAAGAGGAAAATGAAAGACTTAAAAATGAGTTAGCCACTTTAAAAGCAAGTAATGAAGCTAAAGATATCCATATAAGAAGTCTCGAAGAAAAAGTAAATGTAAGTGATATACAAAGTGAAGATATTTTAAGCAAAATAGAGGAAGTACTTAGTAGATAGGAGCAAAAGAAAGGAGTAAAGTGGGGCAGGAGTAAAGGAGTAAAGGGATTTAGGGTTTGGTTTTGCCAAGTTTTTCTTTACACCTTTACCCCACTCCACCTTTGCACCTATCTTACGAAGGGAGATTCATCAGGTGAAAAAACTAACTATCTCAATAGCTGCCAAACGGTATGATATATCTATCGATGAAGAGTTTGCTTCAACTTTTGAAAAGGAGATAGATGAGAGCTTTAAAAAGGGTAGCAATGATGTAAAGGCACTTTTGAGTGCCTATGTCAAAAAGAGTTATGAAAAGTTTCTCTTAGAAAGAGAGATAGATAGGATCAATGAAAAATTAAAAATTAAAAATTAAAAATTTTAAGATATATTTAATCTGATTTAAGATAGAATTATGCATACGGAAGATGATAAGTGTATCATCCTTCAAATTTTTTTAAGGAGTTTCTTATGAGAAGAAGTGGTTTTACAATGATCGAATTGATTTTCGTCATCGTTATTCTAGGTATATTAGCGGCAGTTGCTATCCCAAAATTGATGGCTACAAGAACAGATGCTAAAATAGCAGCAGTTGCTCAACAAGTACAAAGTGCTATAAGTGAGATTCCTGCATATGTTACCTCTCAAGGCAAAGTTGATAGTAATATAACAACAATGTCACAAGTATTGAAAACAATGGAAAGTCTAGGCAGAGCAACAGATTTCAATCAAACTGCTGCTGCAAGTCATGGTTTGCCGGGTACTACAGTAGGAGCAACTATCGAAGCACAAAATAATTCTGGTACTCTTGAGGATTGTATTTACATTGATGTAAATGTCTCTGCTATGCAAGTAATGGGAAATTCTACTAGCACAGGTGCAATATGTGCTGGTGTAAAAGCAAGAATAAGAGATGCTAACTATACAATTGCTGGAAGTAGTGTAACATTCTAAAAAACTTAAAAAGAAGCAAGAATTTCTTGCTTCTTTGTTCCTCTACTAAATAAAAAGGTTATCCATTTTGAAGAGTATCAGATCTGCTTTTACTATGCTTGAGCTTGTTTTTGTCATCGTTGTTATCGGTATATTGGCAGCTATTGCTGTGCCTAGGCTGATGGTGACTAGAAATGATGCTGTTATAGTAAAAGGAAAGAGTCAAGTCTCAGCTATAAGAAATGGAATATCTTTGCAAAAGTCAAAAAATATGCTAAGAGGTGATTCTACACCATATCCAGATAGCTTAGATAGTGTTACATCTTACAATACAGATGATCAAAAGCTCTTCTACTTTAGTGATGGAAATAGTTCAAATATACTTGAATACCCAATATATTCAAAAAAAGATGCTGATGGGCATTGGGTAAAGATAGCAGCAAACCAGTATGCTTTTTATGTA
This sequence comes from Campylobacterales bacterium, assembly GCA_027038235.1. Classification (GTDB taxonomy): domain Bacteria; phylum Campylobacterota; class Campylobacteria; order Campylobacterales; family JALSKU01; genus JALSKU01. Next base: position 3,660 of record JALVXV010000298.1, read on the forward strand.
ACCAATGATACAAATGTAAGCTTTGATTATAATTCTTCTACAGGAATTTTTGACTGCAATCATACAGATTCAAACTGTAAAAAACTAACCCAATAGGATATAAAAGATAAGATATTACAGAGTTTCTATCTTAAAGCTACCTCTCTCCCCTTTGATATATCATTTTCGAGCCTTTTTAAAAAGTGGTGATATTGTCGAGGTACTGTTTCAAAATAGGATAAAAAAAGCTATTGTTATAGAGGAGGTAGAGAGACCTAAATATACTACTAAAGAGATAGAAAAAAAGCTAGATATTTTCTATCCAAAAAGCTATCAAAATATTGCTAAATTTATAAGTAGATACTATCTTTGCTCGTTGGGAGATGCATTCTCGCTATTTTTGCCATTTAATAGTAAAAAAATAAGAGATGAAATGCCATATAAAGATGAAAAGTATAAGCTAAAGCCCTTATCAAGTAAACAAAAAGAGGCTTATAAATTTATCAAAAAAGAAAAAAGATCCCTACTCTTTGGAGATACTGGAAGTGGCAAGACAGAAGTTTATATACATCTTATAGCTGATGCTATCAAGGAGGGTAAAAATATTATCTTTTTAATGCCAGAGATTTCACTCACTCCTCAAATGCAAAAGAGATTGAAAGCTATCTTTGGAAAAACTGTAGCTATCTGGCACTCAAAGATAACAAAAAAGAGAAAAATTAAGATATTAGAAGGGTTAGATAATGGCCATATAAAGATAGTAGCAGGAGCTAGATCTGCTCTTTTTTTACCTGTTAAAAATCTAGGGCTTATCGTAGTAGATGAGGAGCATGATAGTAGCTACAAGTCAAACTCAAGACCAAGATATAATGCAAGAGATTTAGCTATCTATTTTGGAAAGGAGTTAGGAGTAAAAGTTGTCTTAGGTTCAGCTACTCCAACTTTAGAAAGCTATAAAAGGTATCCAACATTTAGACTAAAAGGAAGCTATATAGACTCAAAAAAGGAGTTTATTTATGAAAAAAGTGGTGATGATTTATCAAAAAATATTTTAAATCAGATAGATATGATCTTAAAAGCAAAAAAACAAGCTATCATCTTTTTGCCAACTCGTGCAAACTATAAATATATCTCTTGCTTTGAGTGTGGCAAGTATATCACTTGTCCATACTGCTCTGTAGGAATGAGCCTACATAGAGAAAAAAATGCTATTTTGTGCCACTACTGTAACTATATAGAGCCTATACCTAAGAGATGTCCAAATTGTAATGGTTCCAAGCTTAGTTCATTTAGAATGGGAACTGGGGAGGTAAAGCAAAGAGTTCAAAAGCTCTTTCCAAAAGCAAATGTAGCAAATTTTGATGCAGATGCCATAAAAAGTGTAAGGGAGTTAAACAAAGTTTTAAAAGAGTTTAGTAGTGGCAATATCGATATATTGGTTGGCACCCAAATGCTAAGCAAAGGCCATGACTATAGCAATATAGCTCTATCTGTGATAATGGGTATAGATAGCATTTTAGCACAAAATGATTTTAGAGCGAGGCAAAATGCTCTCTCTCTTGCGATACAAATTGCAGGTAGAAGTAGCAGAAGTAGTGAGGCAAAAGTTATCCTCCAGACATCAAATGAGGAGTTTTTTAGAAAATATTTAAATGAGTATGAGCTTTTTTTAAAAGATGAGTTAAAGTATAGAGAAGATTTGTATCCGCCTTTTAAAAAACTTGCAAGAGTTTTAATAGCACACAAAAATGAAGAAAAAGCAAAAGATATCTTAAGAGAAACTCTAAACTGCTTAGAACATCAACTTCAAAACGGAGTAGAAATAGTAGGAAGCGGTGAGGCAAATATAAAAAAGATAGCATCCAAATATAGATACCATATACTACTTCGCTCAACTTCTTCAAAAGCCCTACTTCAAACCCTCTTAAATTGTAACAACCCAAATATAGAGATAGATATAGATCCTATATCTTTTTCTTAACACTTTTTATTGTATAATATGGCAAGAAACTTAGAGGTTGGTGTCATTGTGAAAAAAAATAGTATGGATATAGAAAAATTAAAACAAGAAGTAGTAAAAAGACTTAAGCCCTTAGGACCTGAAAAGATTATCCTATTTGGATCGTATGCATATGGTAAACCAGATATTGATAGTGATGTAGACCTATTTTTGATAAAAGATGAGGATATTGAAGCAGAAGCACTAATGAAATTAAGAGATCTTATGAAAAAGGAGAAAATAGGTTTTGATATATTGTGCGATAGTAGAAATAATGTAGAAAATAGTAAAGACTATTTTTACAAGATAGATATTATGAAAAATGGGAAAGTATTGTATGCCAAATAAACAGAGTGCTAAAGAGTGGCTGATAAAATCCTATCATGATTTAAATGGAGCGATTATTCTTTTTAAAGCAGATCATTATACTGATACTATCGGCTTTATTTTGCAACAAAGTTTAGAAAAACTTTTGAAGTCTATTTTAGCTTATGAAAATCAAAAGATTAAAAAGTCTCATAATTTGGTAGAACTTTATGAAATGGTATCTAACAGGTTT
>JALVXV010000299.1 GCA_027038235.1 Campylobacterales bacterium
TAGCCACTAGTGCTGCCTCACTACTTGGTGGTCCTCCAAATACAACTTACTCTGAAGTAACAGGTGCAGTAACTGTAACAAAAGCTTTCAATCCAGCTATTATGACTTGGGCATCAATTTTTGCTATTATTTTGGCATTTTTTGGAAAATTGGGTGGATTTTTGCAGACTATTCCTGTACCGGTAATGGGCGGGATACTTTTACTTCTTTTTGGTATTATCGCCTCTGTTGGCATGGCAACTTTAGCAAATGCAAAAACTGATCTTAGTTGCCCAAGAAATATGATCATCTTATCTTTGATACTTGTTTTTGCCATAGGTGGAATGAGTTTTAACTTTGGAGGAGTAGGTTTTAGCGGCATAGGATTGGGTGCGATAGTAGGAATTGTTTTAAACCTTATACTACCTCAACCTAGAAAGGATGAAAGTATTAGCGAAGAGTTTTTAGATATATAAAATATAATGGTTAAAATTGCTCTTTTTTTTCTTTTTGGAATTTTTTTAAGAGTTTTTGATATAAAAAAATTTCATTTAGCTAAATTTTTAAATGTGGCTATCATATATGTATCACTTCCAGCTTTGATACTATATAAAATCCCCTCTATTAGGGTATCAACTGATACCCTAATAGTTTTGATAATGCCTTGGAGTTTAGCTTTTATACTCCCATTTATAGTCATACTTTTTTCAAAAAGATTTAACCTTTCAAAAAAAGAGAGCGGTAGTTTGCTTTTAGTCGCAGTTTTGGGCAATACCTCTTTTTTGGGAGTTCCTTTGATAGGTATGTTTTATGGTGAAACCTATGTGCCTTATGCACTTTTATATGATCAGCTTGGTTCATTTTTGATACTTTCAACTTATGGATCAATTGTTACTGCTATCTACTCATCAACTAGCAATTTTCATATCAAAACTATAATAAAAAAGATCATTCTTTTTCCTCCATTTCTTGCTTTGATGATCGCACTTTCTTTGCATAGTAGTAATATTATAGATATATTTGAGTGGATATTAAAGCCACTTAGCTCTACACTAGTGCCATTTGCCCTAATGAGTGTGGGTTATCAGCTTAAGTTTAAAGTACCACAAGATGATAGAAAGGCACTTATCATAGCAATACTTATCAAAACTATCATCTCTCCAACTATTGCACTTTTGATAAGTTTAGCATTTTTTAACTTTGATACTATCACAAAAGTAGCTATACTTGAGGCTGGTATGGGACCTATGATAACTGCTGCAATCATGGCAAATTTAGCAAACTTAAAACCAAGGCTTACCAATGCCATAGTAGGATATGGGATACTCTTTTCATTCGTTACTCTGCCGATTTTTTATAAAATATTATCATTTTTCTAAAACATTCCAAACATCCATAGAGGTATTTTATTTCTATCCCAAATTTTGCAATAGAGTTTGTTGTAGTATCGTTTATGCTTGAAGATTAGAGGTTTTTAAAAAAGTTGAAGGCTTATCAATAAAAGTGTTAAGTCAAAACTTTTTTAAAAGCCTATAGCTTCAATGATGAGTGCTAATACAATGAAGTCTATTGCAAAATTTGGGATTATATCATTTTGTACATTTATCAATAAGATAAAAGATAGATTTATAGTCTATCCCTGAGTGTTTGCTCAAGCCTATCTCACAAGTGATACTTGTTGAAAATCCTCTTTTTGCTTTGTTATTTAAGTCATGTTTTAGCCATCTTAGAGCTGAAGTGTTTAGTTCAGGGAAATTAAATCCTCTATCTCCTGCAAAACCACAACATGTTACATTTGGAGGAACAATTACCTCTTTAGCACACATTTTAGCTAGTTTTATTAAATCATCCTTTAAGCCCATCTTTGTTGTAGAGCAAGTTGAGTGGATAGCGATAGTTTCATTTAGAGGTTTAAAGTTAAGTTTTGGAGCTAAATACTTCAAAGTAAACTCAATAGGCTCATAAATATCCATCTTTTTTTCAAAATTCTCTATCATCGCTTTTACACATGGTGAAGTTTCACAAAGCACGGGGTACTTCCTAGCATTACTAGCTTCAAAAAGAGCCTCTTCAAGCTCATCTAACTGCCTTTTTGCCTCCTTTTTAAAGCCTTTAGAACTCATAGGAGTTCCACAGCAAAGTCTATCTATATTTTTAGGTAATATTATCTCATAACCAGCTCTATTTATAAGATTGTTTATCACTTCATAAAGCTCTAACTCTTCATCACCCTTTTTGCCAAATGTTCTACAAAGGCAGGAGGGAAAATATACCACTTTTTCATCCGATTTTTTTATCAATACTCTATCTTTTTCAAATTTTGAAGCTTTTGGAAGATATGGAGTCCATTTTGGTATTTTTCCTCCACTAATATCCCTTATAAAATCCATACTCTTTTGCATAAATTTTTCACCAAATAACCCTTTAGCAAAACTATTTAGAGATAGTGCTATCTTAAGGATACTTAGAGTTTTATCATAATTATTGGCTATCTTACTAGCTATATTTTTCTCATTTTTACTAAGTCTCTTTGATCTTAGCTTTTTTGTTAGCTTTGCAGTATCAATTCCTACCGGACATGACAAAGAACAAAGTGAACAAGCTGCACAAGTATCAAGACCATCATACTCATATAACTTTTTTAGAGCTTTTAAAGTCTCTTTCTCTTTTTGAGAGTTTTCTAGTAAGCTTATCTCTCTATTTGCTACTATCCTTTGTCTTGGAGTCAAAGTCAAAGCATTTGAGGGGCAATTAGGTTCACAAAAACCGCACTCTATACATTTATCTATAAGCTCATCACTTTTTGGCAGGGGTTTTAGATTTTTTATATATATCTCTTGATCTTCATTTATAAGAACTCCAGGATTTAGTAAGCCTTTAGGATCAAATATCTTTTTTATCTCTTTCATAATTTCATAAGCTTTTTTACCCCACTGCATCTCTACAAATGGAGCCATATTTCTTCCTGTTCCATGCTCAGCTTTTAAACTACCTTTATAATCAATCGCTACCATATCGGTAATCTCTTTCATAAAAGAGGCATATCTTCTAACCTCCTCCTCTTTAGAAAAGTCTTGGTTAAAAACAAAGTGTAGATTGCTATCTAGCGAATGACCAAAGATGATAGCATCATCATAACCATACTTTTTAAAAAGCTCTTGAAGCTTAAGCACAGCACTATCAAGCTTATCCATAGGAAAAGCTATATCTTCTATGATACAAGTAGTTCCTAGCTTTCTCATAGAGCCTACTGCCGGAAAGAGACCCTTTCTTATATCCCAATATCTCTTTATTATATTTTCATCTTCACTAAAAGTTATAGGGGTTGCCGTCTTTAAACCCTCTAAAAGTTTTTTTATCTTTTGAGTTTGATTTTTTAAATTTTTACTCTCTTTTGAAACAGTATCAACTAAGACCGCACAGATACTATCATCAAGCTCTTTTAAAAACTCCATCCCCTCTTTATCTTGCACACTTTTTAAAGCTGCTCTATCCATAAGTTCGGCTGCTGGAACTTCACTTCTTGGCAAGGTTTTTAGCCTTTGGACTGCATTTGCAGCTATTTTTATATCATTAAAAAGCATTAGTGATGTAGCTTTAAATGGTGGATTATCAACAGTTTTGTAGGTAATCTCATCGATATACCCCAAAGTCCCCTCACTTCCAACCATCAAATGTAAAATTATATCGATAGGGTTGCTAAAATCAACCAAAGCATTTATGGAGTATCCGCAAGTGTTTTTTATGGAGTATTTTTGTTTTATTAAAGAGTTTAACTCCTTATCGCTTTCTATCTTCTCTTTTAGTGATAAAAGTTTATTACAAAGCTCTTTATGAGTTTGTAAAAACTCTTTTCTTGAAAGTTCATCCGAAGCGTCAAGATAGGTTCCATCTTGAAAAATTATCTTCATGCTATGGACTGTTTTATATGTATTTTGATCTATTCCACAACACATTCCACTAGCATTGTTTGCAGCAATTCCACCTATCATACAGGCATCTATAGAGGCAGGATCGGGTCCAATTTTTTTATGAAATTTTTTAAGATGAAAGTTTGCATAGGAGCCTATGACAGAGGGCTCTAAAGTGATAAGTGAAGCATCAGAGTTTATCTTTACTCCTCTTTTGTCTCTTGAAGTTACCACCAAGATACTATCACTAATAGCTTGACCAGATAGAGAAGTACCTGCTGCTCTAAAAACTACAGGAAGTGAAAGTTTATCGGATAAAAGTAGAATCTCTCTTATCTGCTTAGTGGTATTACAGATGATAACTATCTTAGGAATCAATTTATAAAATGAAGCATCATGACCATAGCAGATAGTATGTAAAGGATCGATAAATACTCTATCTTTGGGTATGACTTTACAAATTTGATCATAAAATTCCACATATTTTTTTGGCAATCTTTTTGATACTTCATCACTCATTTTTAAGACCTTTAAGAATTTTCACCCTCATTTTATCAAAACTTTTGTAAAATCTATCTATGTTATCTATAAAAAATAATTTTAGAGAGTTTTGCACATCATATTCATATCTTGATATAAAGGAGTTGATAGAAAACTTTGCCATATTTGGTGGATATGATAGTGGTAGTATTGAGCTTGATGATGATATTTTTGAAAATATAGAGCAAAATATTTTAAACAATTATCACTCTTTAAAAAGGAAGTTTTGTCAAAATCAAGATAAAAATACTCTTCTTCAAAAGATAGCATTAGGCGATAGAAAAGAGTATGCTATATATAGAAGTAGTAGCAATATAAGCCAAATAAGAGGAAGAGTTTTGCAAAAAGAGCTCTATCAAAACAATATCATAGAAAAGGAGCTAACAAGAGAGATTATTCCCAAAAGAGAGAAGCATAGATATGTAAAAAAGGAGTTTCGCAGATATGTACCTGAAGATAAGTTTAGGTTTGTTAAAAATTTTGATAGATTTTGGTACACCTTTATCTATCCATTTTCTAATGAATTAGACAACAATATACAAAAGAGTTGTTTAGAAAATATCAAGCAAGGTTTTGATAAATTTGTTAGTCTTACTTTTGAAGAGTTATCAAATGAGCTTATCAAGGAGGATATTTTTAGACTAAATATCATCCAAAGTGGTGGGTATTGGGATATACATACTGAGTATGATATACTTGCTAAAAAGAGCAATGGTAGATATATCTTAGGAGAGTGCAAGTGGACAAATCAAAAAGTATGTAAAAATGAGTTAAATAAGCTTAAAAATAAAGCGAAATATCTTAAGTTTGATATAGAGCAATATGCACTTTTTTCAAAAAATGGCTTTAGCAAGTCATTGAAAAAAGAGAGGAATATACTCCTTTTTGAACTAAAAGATTTTGAGTATTTTAGGAGATAAAAATGTTTGATAAAGATATATTAAAAAAACTTGATAATAGAGAAAAAGAGACTCTAATGGAAACTCTAAAGGGTCTTATAGAGCAGACATATGCAGTTGAAAATGAGTATAAAGAGTTAAAAAACTCATATAACAATCTTCAAAATTTTATCAAACAGGTTGTTGAAGTTTTGCCAAATGCTATCTGGGTGATAGAAGAGGGTGGAGATATTTTTTTGGAAAATTCTGAAGCTAAAAAACTAAAGGGCATAATCAAAGAGATAGATATGTCTAAAAGCAATACCGAAATAGAGTTTAATAATGCTCAATATCTTATAAAAATAAATAGTGCTTATGGAAAAAAGATAGTAAGTGCAACAGATATAACCCAAGAAAAAAGAGATGAGAGATTGGCTTCAATGGGGCAGATAGCTGCCCATCTCTCTCATGAGATAAGAAACCCAATAGGCTCAGTCTCGCTATTGACTTCAACCCTTTTAAAAAGAGTATCAGCTAAAAATAGACCACTAGTTGAAGAGATAAAGAAGGCTATTTGGAGAGTTGAGAGAATTATAAAGGCAACCTTACTCTTTACAAAAGGGGTATATATACATAAAAATCTTGTCAATGTAAAAGATTTTGAAAAGGAGTTAAAAGATGCTATATCATACTATGCCTATTCAAAAGAGATAGATTTTATATTTGATTTAGAAGATGCTAAGATAGAGGTCGATTTTGATCTATTTTCTATAGTACTTCAAAACTTTATCTTTAATGCCATAGATGCTATAGAAGAAGATGAGAGCGAAAATGCAGAGATTAGGGT
>JALVXV010000300.1 GCA_027038235.1 Campylobacterales bacterium
TTCCTAAAATCCTCTCCTATGCGAGTGAGGCTTTGTCATATCTTTTAGAGCATGATGCTTTAATGTGTGCAAGTAGATATAATATAAAAAAGAGCTTGTGTGAAGAGCCTGTTGTATAGGGTTTGGGATTTGGGGTTTAGGATTTGGGATTTGGGGTTTAGGATTTGGGATTTGGGATTTGGGATGAAGTTTTTAATAATTAAGTACAAATTTATGAGCTATGAGCCATGTTTAGTTTAAAAATTTATCAAAGATATATCTCTTTTATATATATTAAAAATTTTTTGATAGTATTTATGGCATTGCAATTTTTTTATCTTGGTATTGATTTGATGCAAAATTTTAGAAAATTACCAGATTCAGCCAATCTTCAAATACTCTATTTGCTCTACACATTTTTAAATGCCATAAATTTTACACTCCCTTTATCTTTGGTAATTGCTATGATAATATCAAAATTTAATCTTATTAGAACAAATGAGATAGTAGCTATGTATGCCTTAGGGGTTTCAAAAAATTCACTTATAAAACCTATATTTTTTACATCCATTGTAGTAACTATTTTTTATATATTACTAAATTTTACCAACTTTACATACTCTAAAGAGTATGCTAAAAATATTTTACATCACTCTACTGTCATGACATCTTCAAACAATCTCTTTTTGAAATATAATAATAGCTACATATTTATACAAAAGTTAGACCCACTTAAAAAAAGAGCCTACGGTATAAGAATATTTAAGATAGAAGATAGGGATTTAAGAGCGATTACTAAGGCAAAAAGTGCAGATTTTGTAAAGGAGTATTGGGTATTAAATGATATAGAGATAGTAAAAAAACCACCTATTGACAAGAAAGATGCAAAACTAAGCAAAATCTCTTATAAGCACTATAAAACATTAAAAGGGTTTAAGCCAAAAATCATAGAAAATGTCTATGAGGGTAAAAGTAGTTTCTCTATAAAAGATGCTTATCAAGCAATAAGGCTTTTTCTATCTCAAAATGTCAATATCTCAAAGATAAAAGCCTCTTTATTTGCAATGCTTGTTTTCCCATTTTTCGCACCTTTGCTTAATATGATACTATTTTATCATCTTCCAATCAGTAGCAGATTTTTCAATTTAGCCATTGTTAGTTCAGCTTTTGTATTTGCCTCTTTGCTTGTTTGGGCGATACTTTTTATGCTGATAAAAATGTCGGTAAATGGTGTAATCAATCCTGAATTTGGTATAATTTTTCCTATTTTTATTTTAGCCTCTTTTGCCTCATATCTTTACTTAAAAAATAGATAATTTATCTTTTTTTTGATATAATCATTCTTTACACTATAAAAGGGTAATCAATGATAAATTTTAAAAATTTAGCAAAAAAATATGAAACTCCACTATATGTTTATGACTTTGAGAGTATCAAAAAAAATTATCTTGAACTAAAAGATGCTTTTAAGGCTAGAAAGTCTTTGATCTGCTATGCAGTAAAGGCAAATTCAAATTTATCTGTTTTAAAACTATTAGCTAAACTTGAAGCAGGAGCAGATTGTGTCTCTATAGGAGAGGTAAAAAGAGCCTTAAAAGCAGGTATCCCAAAATATAAGATCATCTTTAGTGGTGTTGGCAAGAGAGATGATGAGATAGAAGAGGCGATCTTAAGAGATATTTTGATGATAAACATTGAAAGTGAGGCTGAATTTGATAGAGTTGAACTAATCGCAAAAAAATTGGATAAAAAAGCTAGAATTAGTATAAGAGTCAATCCAAACATAGATGCCAAAACCCATCCATATATCTCTACAGGGTTAAATGAAAACAAATTTGGTATCGATATAGAAAATGCAAAAAAGCTCTACATAAGAGCTAAAAATTCAAACTATATCGAACCTATAGGTATCCATTTTCATATTGGAAGTCAATTAACTAAGCTAGAGCCTATCAAAGAGGCAAGTGCCATAATAGCATCTATGCTTAGACAGCTTAAGGTTTTAGATATTGATATAAAGTTTTTTGATGTAGGTGGTGGAATAGGCATAAGATATGAAGATGAAAAGATTATAAAGCCATATGATTATGCCCAAGCAGTTTTGGAAACTTTAAAAGGGACAGATGTTACGATAGTTTGTGAGCCAGGGCGATATATTGTCGGAAATAGTGGATATTTTTTGACTACTGTTTTATATGAGAAGGAGAATAACTCTAAGAGATTTGTGATAGTTGATGGTGCTATGAATGATCTGCTTAGACCATCTTTATACAAAGCCTATCATGCTATAGAAGCAGTAGATGTTAAGGGTGAAAGTAGCAAATGTGATGTTGTTGGACCTGTTTGTGAAAGTGGAGACTTTCTTGCTAAAGATATTGAGCTACCAAAGCTAAAAAATGGGGATTTGCTAGTGGTAAAAAGTGCAGGAGCTTATGGATTTACCATGAGTAGCAATTACAATTCAAGAGGCAGAGCAGCAGAGGTTGCTATCGAAGGAGATGAAGATAGGCTTATAAGAAAAAGAGAGAGTTTTGAAGACTTGATAAGATTGGAAAAAGAGTTTTTATAATGGATTTACAAAGCTTAAGAGAGCAAATTGACAGTATTGATGATGAGATTTTAAATCTTCTTGAAAAGAGGATGAATATCGTAAAGAGTGTTGGCGAATTAAAGCATAAGGTAGGAGGGGCTATCTATCGTCCCGAAAGAGAGCAAGAGATCATTTCAAGATTAAAATCACAAAAAAGAGGGATCATTAGCGACGAGGCGATAGAGGCTATATATCTTGAAATATTTGCAGCGAGTAGAAATCTTGAACTACCTGAGAGAGTTGCATATCTAGGACCAAAAGGAAGTTTTACTCATCAAGTTGCTGAGAGTAGATTTGGTGCTTATGCTGATTATTTATCGCTTAGTGGAATTGAGTCTATATTTAAAATACTCAAAAACAAAGAGGCAAAATATGGAGTAGTACCCATTGAAAACAATACCGATGGGATAGTAGGGGTTACACTTGATTGTCTTGGAAAGTATGATTCTAAAATAGTAGCTGAAGTTGTTATGGATATTCACCACTCATTTGCCTCTTTAAGCGATTCATTGGAGGGGATAAAAAAGATATACTCTCATCCGCAAGGCTACAACCAGTGTAGAATCTTTCTTGAGGAGCATATGCTTTTGGATATAGAGTTTATCCCTACCAAGTCAACTGCTGAAGCAGCAAAAATGGCTCTAAAAGACTCTACTTCAGCTGCAATTTGCTCTAAAATTGCAGCTAAAATGTATAAACTTCCTATACTTTTTGAAAAGATAGAGGATAATTTAGCCAATAAGACAAGATTTTTGATCTTGAGCGATTTTAAAAATGATAGAGCAAAGAGAAATAAAACCTCAATACTTGCTAAGACCGAAGATAGACCTGGTGGTTTGGTAAAATTTTTACAAATTTTTGAAAAAGAGAGAATAAATCTTACAAAAATTGAGTCAAGACCTCTTAAAAATAGTAGCTTTGAGACTGTATTTTATCTTGATTTTGAGGGTTATATTGATGATGAGAATGTTCAAAGAGTGATAAATAGTGGCTATGATATAAAGTGGCTTGGGAGTTATGCAGTAACCGGTGGTTAGGACTATGGTATGATTTCTAATCACTAATCACTAATCACGAATCACAAAACAGGAGCAAATTTTGGAATTTAATAAAGAGTTAAAAGATATAAAAAATTATAGTGCAGGTAAACCCATAGAATTGGTCGTAAGAGAGTATGGCATCAAACCTAAAGATGTAATAAAACTTGCAAGTAATGAAAATCCATATGGAAGTAGTCCAAAAGCGATAGAGGCTGTAAGAGCAATATGTAACAAAATGCATCTATATCCAGATGATAGTATGTATGAGCTTAAAGATGGGCTTTCAAAAAGATTTAATATAAGAGATGATGAGATCATTATTGGTGCAGGTAGCGATCAAATATTGGAGTTTGCTACAAGAGCAAAGGCAAATGATCAAACAAGTGTTTTGATGGCAAAGACTACATTTGCAATGTATGAGATATATGCAAAGGGTGTTGGAGCAAATATACTTAAGACTCCAAGTGATACTCATAAATTGGATGAGTTTTTAAAAATTTATAAAAGCAAAGAGGATATATCTATCATATTTTTATGCCTTCCAAACAATCCTATGGGTGAAACTATAAAGAAGAGTGAAGTTTACAGCTTTCTAAAAGAGATAGATAAAAATACACTTGTTATTATAGATGGTGCATATCAAGAGTTTGCAACATACAAAGATAAACAGATGCAAATTGAGCCAAAAGATGTGATAGAAAAGTTTGAAAATGTTTTGTATCTTGGAACCTTTTCAAAGGCTTATGGACTTGGTGGCATGAGAGTCGGCTATGGTATTGCAAAAGAAGAAATTATTCAAAATCTAATGAAATTAAGACCACCATTTAATATAACTACCCTATCTCTTAAGGCTGCAACTGAGGCTTTGAAAGATGATGAATTTGTAAAAAATTCTATAGAAAATAACTTTATACAGATGAGAAGATATGAGGAGTTTGCTAAGAGTTTAGAGATAGAGTATATACCAAGTTATACCAATTTTATAACTTTTTTACTCAAAGATGGTAAAAATTCATCAGAAATTTCTAATTCTTTACTAAAAAAAGGTATAATAATAAGGGATTTGAAATCCTACGGCTTAAATGCTATCAGGATAACAATTGGTAAGAAGGATGAAAATGATAGCTTTTTTGAAACCTTTTTAAAAATTTATAATGTAGGATAATAATGGATTTTAAGGCACTTTTGCAACAAATTACCGATGCAATACAAAAATTGACCCTTAAGCAAAAGAGTGTTATAGCTATCTCTTTGATAACTATTGTGGGTTTTTTAGTATTTTTAGTTTTGTACAATAGTAAAAGTGGAGGCGGTGGCTATAGTGTACTTTTTGATAAGGTCTCTCCCTCAGATTCAGCACTAATTATTCAGCAACTTGAAAAGGATAATATACCATATAAAATTATCAATGAGGGAACTATAGAGGTTCCAAACGATGTAGTCTATAAAGAGAGAATAGCAATTGCCGCACAAGGTATTCCAAAAAATAGTAAAGTTGGATTTGAACTTTTTGATAAGCAAAACTTTGGAAGTACAGACTTTGAACAGCAGATAAAGTATTTAAGGGCATTAGAGGGTGAGTTATCTCGCACGGTAGAGGGGCTTGAGCCTATAGAAAAAGCTGATGTTCATATAGCTTTGCCTAAGGAGAGTGTTTTTGCAGAACAAAATACTCCACCAACTGCTTCAGTAGTAGTGCATTTAAAGCCACTTACTAAATTGTCAAATAGGCAAATTATAGGTATTAAAAACTTAATAGCATCTTCAGTTGCAAAGATGATGCCAGAAAATGTAAAAGTTATTGACCCAAATGGTATCACATTGGGTACAAATGAAAATGAGTTTGATTCTGATATATTAAAGGCACAAATTCAATATAAAAATAGTTTTGAATCAAGATATGAAAATAAGATAGAAAAGGTTTTAGCTCCAATTGTTGGGGGTACCAATAGAGTAGTTGCTAGAGTTAGCATGGATTTTGATTTTGATAGAAAGAGTGAAGTAAGTGAAATCTATGATCCAAATTCAGTACCAAGAAGTGAACAAAGCGAAGAGATAAAAAAGGAGGGTTCTGCTCCAAATAGTGTAGGCGGAGTTCCAGGAGCAGTAAGCAATATAGGACCTGTTCAAGGAATTCAAAAAAATAGCAATTCCAAAGAGATTTATACAAAAAGCAAGACAACAACAAACTATGAAATCTCTAAAAAAGTTTTAAAATCCAAAGGGGAGTTTGCAACTTTAAGACGAATAACTGCTGCAGTTGTAGTTGATGGAAAATATATAGATAAAAAGGATAAAAACGGAGAAGTTATAGGTAAAGAATTTGTAGCTTTATCACCTCAAGAGTTGGACAAAATAAAGAGTATAGTACAGCAGAGTATAGGGTATGATAAAAAAAGAGGGGATGAGGTAACAGTAAGTAGCTTTGAATTTAAGCAACTTGCAAAAAATGGAGAAGCTCCTATCACAAAGACCTTTGTGGATAAAATGGAGCAGTATATTTCTCCTGTAGTACCTCTTACCAAATTTATACTAGCTACCATTTTGCTATTTATATTTTATAAAAAAGTTATCCTGCCATTTTCACAGAAGATGCTTGAGACAACTATTGATGATGATGAGGATACACTACAAAAACAGATCGTTGAAGAGGAAGAGAGTGCAGAAGATACATTAGATAAATTTAAAGAGATTAAAAAGAAGGTTGAAGAGCAGCTTGGTATAGATGGAGAGTTTAATGAAGAAGAGGTCAAATATGATGTTCTTCTTGATAAGATAAGAGAGCTAGTTGACAATAAGAGTGAAGATGTTGCAGGTATTATAGAATCCCTTTTTAAAAGCGAGAGAGATATCTCCTTAAAAACAAATCTTGGAAAGGACAAAAGTTGATAAAGCTAAATAAAGAACAGCAAATTCTTTATGATAATTTAACAATGGCAGAAAAGATAGCTATCTTTCTTATTCAGCTTGGTGAGGATGCTACTGCAAATCTTTTTTCAAATATGGATATAGATACTATTACAGAGATTTCAAAATATATCGCAAGATCTAGAGATATAGATAAGCAAATAGCAACAGCAATTTTAGAAGAGTTCTATGCAATTTTTCAATCAAACCAATATATAAGAAGTGGTGGTTTAGAGTATGCAAAAGATATACTTTATAGAACTTTAGGTCCTGAAGAGGCACAAAAGGTACTTGATAGTCTTTCTAAATCTATAGATAATGCTAGAAGTTTTAGTTATCTTGATCAGGTAAAGCCTCAGCAATTAGCAGACTTTATTATAAATGAACACCCTCAGACTATAGCTCTTATTATGGCTCACATGGATCCTACAGGTGCTGCTGAAACTATAAGCTACTTTCCAGATGAACTAAGAAGTGAAGTTACAGTTAGGATGGCAAATCTTGGTGATATTTCACCATCTATTATCAAAAGGGTTTCTACCATACTTGAGAGTAAGCTTGAATCGCTTACCTCTTATAAGGTTGAAGTTGGAGGTCCTAGAGCGGTTGCTGAGATACTCAATAGACTTGGTCAAAAAGCTGCAAAATCTACTTTGGGACTTATAGAGCAGATGGATGATAGATTGGCAAGTACTATTAAAGATATGATGTTTACATTTGAAGATATTATCAAATTGGATAATAATAGCATAAGAGAGATACTTAAAATTGTAGATAAAAAAGATCTCATGGTAGCTTTAAAGGGTGCTCCTGATGAATTAAGAGATAAGTTTTTAGGAAATATGTCGCAAAGAGCTCAAGAGGCATTTTTAGAAGAGATGCAGTTTTTAGGAGCGGTTAGAGTAAAAGATGTTGAAGAGGCTCAAAGAAAGATAGTTGAAGAGGTACAAAAACTATCAGAACAGGGTGTTATTCAAATTGGTGAAACTGATGAGATGATAGAGTAGGAATATAGATATGGAAAATGTTATTAGTGCTAAATCTATCTCAAATCATATGGTAAAGAAGTATAACTTTAAGATACTAAGTTCATCTATGCAAAATAAAAAGGAGCATGAAGATAGAATTGATATAATCAATGAGGATGTGCAAAAGCTTGAGAGTGAAAAGATCGATAATGAAGTCTCCAAAGAGGTAAAAGATGATTTTATAGCTGAACTACTTGAAAAAAGCGATAAGATGTCAAGTGAACTTGTCAAGCTACAAATGCAGATAGAGGAGGGGCAAAAAGAGTTTGAACAAAGAATAGAAGAGGCAAAAAATGAATCCTTTGCTAAAGGATTTGAAGAGGGTTATAATAAAGCAAAAAAAGAGCATGAAGTTGAATTGGAAACTCTTAAAAAGCACTATGTGGACTCTATTTCAAAACTTGATGAAACTGTAGGTAAATGCAAAAATTATATAGATGGTTTAAAGGGTGAATTAAGTGATGTATCTTTGGAGATAGCAAAAGAGGTTATAGCAAAAGAGATCTCCATAGATAGTAAGGAGATAGCTCTTGCACTAGCTAAAAAACTTTTAAATGATATAAAAGAGGCAAATAGTGTAGAGATAAAGGTCAATCCAAAAGATTTTGAATTTTTAAAAAGTACTCTTTCAGATATGCAACATATAACAGTCTCATCAGATGAGGCTATAAGTGAAGGGGGAGTTATATTGTTGAGTGATATTGGCAATATTGATGGGGATATAAAAACAAGATTGGAAAAAGCAAAACATATAATAATGACAAGATGAGATGGGGGCAAAGGAGGATAGTAGCAAAGGAGTAAAGAGGGTTAGAATTTGGTTTTTCTTTTTTTACAACTTTGCTCCTTCTTACCATTATACCTATCTTAGAAAGGGAGATTTCTAGGTGAATATAAAAGATAAAAGCATTGATCAATTAAAAGAGATAAGCAAAAATCTTAGAGAAACGATATTAAATACTGTGAGTAAAAATGGAGGTCATTTAAGTTCTCCTATTGGTGCAGTAGATCTTATAGTGGGAATGCACTATGTATTTGATGCGAAAAAAGATCCTTTTATCTTTGATGTATCTCATCAGGCCTATGCCCATAAGTTGCTTACAGATAGAGAGGATAGATTTGATACTTTAAGGCAGTTTGGCGGGATAAGTGGCTTTACAAAACCTAAAGAATCGCCTTATGACTATTTTGTAGCAGGGCATAGTTCTACCTCCATATCACTTGCTGTGGGTGCTGCAAAAGCAATTAAGCTAAAAAAAGAGAAGAGGGTACCTGTTGCATTTATTGGTGATGGTTCAATGAGTGCAGGGATGGTTTATGAAGCCCTTAATGAGTTAGGTGATAAAAAGTATCAAGTAGTTATTATTTTAAACGATAATGAGATGAGTATTGCTAAGCCTATTGGAGCTATAAGCAAATATCTCTCAAAAAAGATGGCTGAAAACTCCTATCAGAGATTTAGAAAGTTTACAGAAAGAATACTTGAACACTTTCCTGAGACTGCTTCATATATGGCAAAAAAGATGGAGGATTGGTTAAAGCTTATCACTCCAGGAATGCTTTTTGAAGAGTTGGGTATTGATTATATAGGTCCTATTGATGGGCATAATATTGAAGAGATTGTTGAAACTTTAAGGGTTGCTAAGGAGTTCAATGGACCAGTTATTGTTCATGCTCAAACATTAAAAGGCAAAGGCTATTCTAAGGCTGAAGGATATTATGAAAATTGGCATGGAGTTGGACCGTTTGACCTTGAAAGCGGTGAGCCATTAAATAAAAAAAGTAGCAAAAGTGCTACTGCTTTATTTGGTAATGCACTTTTAAATTTAGCTAAAAAGTATGATAATGTTGTAGGTGTTACAGCCGCAATGCCTAGTGGAACTGGTCTAAAAAGTTGCTTGGATGAATTTCCAGATAGATTTTGGGATGTAGCTATCGCCGAACAACATGCAGTAACCTCCATGGCAGCCTTGGCAAAAGAGGGATTTAAGCCATTTGTTGCTATATACTCTACCTTTTTACAAAGAGCATATGATCAGATAATTCATGATTGCTGTTTGATGGCTTTACCAGTTGTATTTGCTATAGATAGAGCAGGAATTGTAGGCGAAGATGGAGAGACACACCAAGGAGCTTTTGATATATCATATTTAAGGGCTGTACCAAATATGACTCTATTTGCTCCAAGAGATGAAAAGAGCATGAAATATGCTGTAGAGTTTGCTTATAAGCTACAAACACCATGTGCTTTTAGATATCCAAGAGGAGCCTTTTTGGACTCTTCAAAATATGAAGCTAAAGAGTATAAATTTGGTAAGTCCCAGCTTTTAAAAGAGGGCAGAGATATACTCTTTATTGGATATGGAAATGGTGTAGGTAGAGCTTGTGAAACTCTAAAATATTTAGACAGTAATTTAGATCCAGCAATTTTAGATCTAGTTTTTGCAAAACCATTAGATAAAGAGATGCTTTTAACTCTATCTAGTAGATATAAAAAATGGTATATTTTTAGCGATAGTGCAAAAACAGGTGGAATCTATTCAGCCATTTTAGAATTTTTAAATGATAATAGTATAAAAGATATAGAGCTTGAAACTTTTGAGTATGATGATATATATATTGAACATGGAAACACTAAAGAGGTAGAAAAAAGCTTAGGAATACTTCCAGAGCAACTAGCTAAAAAAGTAGATTTGAGTTTAAAACTTTTTCCAAAAGTTTTTAGAAAAGAGTAGTACTACTGTATAAAACTCAAGTCTTCCTATGATCATAAATATAGCAAGAATGATTTTATCCTGCCATGAAAAGAGTGCATAATTATCAACAGGACCCACTTGGGCAAAGCCAGGACCTATATTTCCTACACAGGCTATCGCAGCACTAAGAGATGTCAAGGCATCATAGCCTCTTGCATATAGATATAAAGTAAGTATTGTATTTGATATGATAAATAGCATGAAAAAACCGCTAGTAGCACTTAAAACATTATCTTTTATCTTGCTACCATTTAAAAAGATACTAAACATTGCATTTGGGTAGAGTATCTTTTTTATCTCAAGAGCAAGGGATTTTAAAAGAACTATATATCTTACTACTTTCATTCCACCTGCGGTTGAGCCGGTATTGCCTCCTATAAACATTGCTAAAAAGACTACAACTACTGCAAAGTGTCCCCAAGTTTCATAATTTAGAGTAACAAAGCCTGTTGTGGTAAGTACAGAGGATATAGTAAAAAAGCCATGTGTCATTGAAAAGTATAGTGAATCACCTGTAGTCTCATAGTGTATCATAGAGAGAATAAAGCCAAGTATGAGAAATATCTTTATATACCATATATTTTCTTCACTCTCATATCCACTCATATCATTATAGAAAAATCTTAAATGTGCCAAAAAGTTTATGCCAGAGATGATCATAAAAATTGTTGTAGTCCAGATGATAATAGAGTTATCATTAAAATATCCCAATGAGGCATTTTTAGTAGAAAAACCGCCTGTTGAGATGGTAGAGAATGCATGATTTATTGCATCAAATATACTCATTCCCTCCAATTTTAGAGCAATTGCATCAAGAAGTGTTATAAGGGCATAAACTCCCCAAAGTCTAAGTGCGGTATCTTTTATCTTGGGTGTTAACTTTTCTGTTTTTATACCTGTTGATTCAGCTTTAAAAAGTGCCAATGAACCACTTGGATTAATAAGAGAAAAAAGCCCAACACCCAAAACTATGATACCCATGCCACCTAGCCAGTGCATAAGAGATCTAAGCATTAAAACCATCTTTGGTAAAGATTCAATATCACTATATATTGTAGCCCCAGTTGTTGTAAAGCCACTAATTGCCTCAAAAAATCCTTCGCTTAATGAGACATTACTATATAAAACAAGTGGAAATGCACCCATAAAACCAAGCAAAATCCAGACTAAGTTTACTGCTAAAATACCCTCTTTGACATTTAGTTCTACTTTATGATTTCTTAAAGCAAAAAAGATAGAGCCACTAAAGATAATAGAGAGTATTACAAAGATTAGAAAGTTATTAGCATTTTCTTTATAAATATATCCTACGATAACAGGTAGTATAAAAAACATACTCAAAGCCATCTGAGTAATGGAGATAAATTTTAAAATACTTTTTATAGAGAGTTTATCCATTTTTCTATCTTATCAGTATCTTCATTGCTGCCAAAAGCTAGTATAACATCTCCCTCATTGACTTCAAATTTTTTATCAAAATCCTCAATTTTCTCATTTTTAATAATAAAAGAACAACTATTTGGAATATTTAAAGGTTTAATTTCAGTATCTAAAAGAGGAGAGTTTTTGTGTATCTTGCGACTCATTAGCACACCTTTACCACCACAATACTTTCTTTGATTGACAATGGAGCTTGAACTTATCTTTTCTAAGATGGAGTAGTAAGCATTTGTCTTAGGTCCTCTAACTGCAATGATGCCTAATTTGTGCATAAGATGATAGTGCTCTAAGTCATTATTGATAGCAACTACCTTTTTTATCTTATGCTCTTTTGCCTCAAGGCACTTTATGATATTTTCTTCATCATTTTTAGAGGTTGCTATAAGCATATCAGCATTTTCAAGGTTTTCCTCTTTAAAAAGGTGATGTTCTCCATATTTGCTATTGATAACTGTTACATTCTCTTGGAGTACATTTGAGGCTTTTTTGCACTTTTGTATATCTTTTTCAATAATCTTTATATGGACATTATATTTTGAAAGCAAAGTTGCTATCTCTACTCCTAACATATCAGCACCAAATATTACTATATTTTGAATATCAGTAGGCATTTGTGGCTCAAGTTTTAAACAAAGCTCTCTTATATCTTGTTCATTTCCAAAAAGATATACAAGATCATCTCTTTGGGTTGTTTCATAAATATTTGGGATAAAAAACTCTCTATCTCTCTCAATTCCTACCACCTTTACTCTATTGGATATAATCTCTTCTAAAGATATAGAGCTAGTAGCTCTTACAGATATAAGCTTTTGTTCACAATGGTTAAATCTCTTTACATTATTTGCCTTTGGAAAGTCAAGGAGTAATTTTACCGAATTTGCAGATAGATAAAATGGAAAAACTGATGCAGTAATACCCAATCTTTTACTTATGCTAGATTTAGCAAAAAAATCATTTCTAAGTCTTATAATCTTCTCTTTTACTCTAATAGTCTCATCAGCTATAAGGGTTGAGATGATATTGGTCTCATCCATGTCTGTAACTGCTATAAAAAGATCAGACTCTCTATCTATAAGCATATCATAAGTTTTGGGATTTTCTATATTGCCGACAATCGCAAGTATATCAATACTCTCTTGAAGTCTGTTTAGTGCATCTTCATTTTGGTCAATTACCGTTACATTGTGTTTTGTACAAAGTGTCTTTGCAAGTCTAAAACCAACTCTCCCAGCACCTGCTATAATAATATCCATATATACCTCTTAAATTTTAATAGGCTATTATACTATTTTTTTATCTAAATTCTTCTTTTATAGTCACTATAGTCAAAACTTTTAACTACTTCAAAGTTTCCATTTTTTCTAAGTATCGCAAGACTTGGTAACCTGACACCATTAAAGGTAGTATTTTTGACTATTGTGTAGTGCATTTGATCTTCAAAGATAACTTTATCGCCAATTTCTAAAGGTTTATCAAAGCTATAATTGCCCATAAAATCACCTGCTAAACAGGTATTGCCACCAAGCTTTATAGTATATCTTTTTTCACCCTCTTTTTTAGCATTTCTAACTTCTGCACGATAGGGCATGATAATGGTATCTGGCATATGAGCCTCTGCTGAAACATCAAGTATGGCTATATCTATACCGTTATGAACTATATCAACTACACTTGCTACCAAAACCCCGCTTTGCCATCCAACAGCTTCACCGGGTTCTAAATAAACCTCAATATTATTATATCTATCTTTAAAATCTTTGATGATATTTATGAGCTTATCTATGTCGTAGTCATCTCTTGTGATATGGTGTCCTCCTCCAAAGTTTACCCACTTCATTATTGGAATATATCTGCCAAACTTTTCTTCAAAGCTTTTTAATACTGCCTCTAAAGCTCCTGCATTTTGTTCGCAAAGAGCATGAAAATGAAGTCCCTCAATTCCTTCAAGAAACTCCTCTTTAAACTCTTGGATTGTAACTCCAAGTCTTGAGTTTATAGCACATGGGTTATAGATAGTAGCCTCTGAAAAAGCAAGTTGGGGATTTACTCTAATACCGGGACTTATTTCCCCTTTTAGTCTATTTTTATATCTAAGATATTGTGAAAATGAGTTAAATGTGATATGGTTTGACAATTTGACAATCTCATCTATAACATCATCTTTAAAAGCTGGTGAGTAGGTGTGAATCTCCTTTTTAAACTCTTCATTTGCAAGTCTAGCTTCGTAAAGCCCACTACAACAGCATCCATCAAGATACTTTTTTGCTAAATCAAAACTCTCATAAAATGAGTAACCTTTAAGAGCTAAAAGTATTTTAGCTCCACTTTGCTCTCTTACATAGTTTAAAAGCTTTAAATTTTGTTCAAATAGCTCCTCTTCAAGCACATAGCAAGGAGTAGGAATCTTATCTAAAATATCTTCTATCTTGCTAACTCTTTTTATCTTCAACTCTTTTCCTTTTTATACTCTATCTACTATCTCATCAAGCATAGATACAGGCAAAATCCTTTTTAATATCCAAAAAAGCTTTGTTGGGAGGGTTACTTGGTATCTATCTTTTGGCTTTTTAGCTTTTAAAATTTTTTTAAGCTCTTTATAGACTGCTTCACTAGTGAGAGTAAAAGGGTCATCCTCACTACTTTCAAATCTTTTTATTGATTTTTGATAAGCATTTTTATGATAACTATTTTCTATATCAATATATCTTTTAAATCTCTCATAAGCATTTTTCCTAAAGCTACTTTTTATAGGACCCGGTTCAATTAGACTTACATATATATTGCTACCTCTAAGCTCAACTCTTAAAGCATCACTTATAGCCTCAAGTGCAAATTTACTAGCATTGTATGCACCTCTATATTTAAAAGAGACAAAACCTAAAATGGAGCTATTTTGTATAACTCTTCCCTCATTTTGTTCTCTAAAAACTCTCAAAGCTAAATTACCAAGCTCCACAGCACCAAATAAATTGGTTTCAAATTGCTCTTTTAAAGCAACTCTGCTTAGATCTTCAACGGCTCCAGGCTGACCAAAACCTGCATTATTAAAAAGAGCATAGAGTTTTCCTTCGCTTAGTTTTAAAACTTTATCAAAGCCTTCTTTTATGGAGTTGCTTTTGCTAAGATCCATAGATACACACTCAAAACCTTCACTAATAAGTCTTTCAATATCTTTCTCATCTCTTGCACTTGTTATAACTCTATACTCATCCTCCTCTTTTAGTCTCTTAGCACAGTGATACCCTATACCACTACTACAACCGGTGATAAATACAACTTTTTTACTCTTTGACAATTTCTATCTTATCCTCTTTATTTGGTACCAAACATAAAAATTCATAATCCTCATCCCCTATAGTTTTATAAGAGTGCGGTACTCCTGCTGGTATAAAAAGCCTATCATCTTTCTTTGCTATAAACTCTTTTTTATCTATTATGACTTTTGCTTTGCCCTTTAAGACATACTGCTCATGTTCGACACTATTGGTATGATAAGGCATAAAGCCACCCTTTTTTATACGAAACTTTCTCATAGCAAAATGCGGTGCCTCATCACTAGAAATAAGCACCTGTATGCTCACACCCTTACCTGCATCTACCTTTTGCTCTTTAAATTCATTAATACTTTTTATCATATTTTCTCCTAAATTTTTCATTTTTCATTTTTCATTTTTAATTGATGATGAGGTATCTTACTCTCTTTATCTATCTTATTTACTATATAAATAGGTGCTAATATTATAAAAGCAATAGTCCCAAAGAAAAATAGTAAAAAAAAGATATTTGTCCAATTAGATCTTTTTTGTTTATCCATCCTAAATCCCCAATTCTTTAACATGCCAAGGCAACCCTTGCTTATTTAACTCTTCCATAAAAGGATCAGGATCTAACTCTTCTAAATTATACACACCTTTTCCCTTATAAATACCCTCTACCATCAATTTAGCTCCTATCATAGCTGGAACTCCGGTAGTATAGCTTACTGCTTGGGCTTTTGTCTCTTTGTATGCCTCTTGATGATCACAAACATTATAGATATAAATCTTTCTCTTCTTACCATTTTTTATACCCTCAGCCACTATACCTATATTGGTTTTGCCTACAGTTCTTGCTCCTAAACTTGCAGGATCAGGCAAAAGTGCTTTTAAAACATGCAAAGGAACTACTTTACAGCCATCAACTTCTATCTCATCTATTCGTAACATTCCGACATTTTCAAGACATCTCATATGAGTTAGATAACTCTCACCAAAAGTCATAAAAAATCGTATCCTTTTAAGTCCTTTTATATGTTTTACAAGTGATTCCATCTCTTCATGATACATAAGATAGCTATCTTTTGGACCAATTTCAGGATAATCCCAAACCTGTTTTATCTCAAGTGGTTTAGTCTCTATCCATTTGCCCTCCTCCCAATATCTTCCCTTAGCACTTACCTCTCTTAGGTTTATCTCCGGATTAAAATTGGTAGCAAAAGGGTATCCATGATCTCCTGCATTACAATCAAGTATATCTATATAGTGTATCTCATCAAAATAGTGCTTTAAAGCATAAGCACAAAATACATTGGTAACCCCTGGATCAAACCCGCTTCCTAAAAGCCCCATGATACCCTTTTGTTTATACTTTTCATCGTAAGCCCACTGCTCTTTATACTCAAACTTTGCAGTATCAGGATGCTCATAGTTAGCAGTATCAAGATAGTGAACACCAGTTTTTAAACATGCCTCCATGATAGTTAAGTCTTGGTATGGAAGAGCGATATTTAAAACCATAAAAGGTTTAACCTTTTGTATCAACTCTACCAACTCCTCTACATTATCAGCATCAACTTGGGCTATATCTATTTTGTTATCAACCTCTTTTTGAAGTTGTTCACATTTACTTAAAGTTCTACTTGCTAAAGTAATCCTTTTAAAAACATCAAGATTTTGCACACACTTATGCACAACAACTCTACCGACTCCTCCGGCTCCAATGATCAAAATACCTTCATTCATCCTCTATCCTTTTTGCAACTTCTCTTATCTCATCATACAACAGACAATTACTTTTATCATATTGAACAATATCCACATCAAATAAAAACTCTTGCCTTAAAAGCTCTTTTACAACTTCTATCTTTTTCCTTTTAAACTCTTTGATATCCATATCAACTTTTATGGCTATATCTATATCTCCACCTCTTTTTGTATCATCTACTCTACTTCCAAAAAGATAAACTTCTACATCTCCAAAATTATCTTTTATCGCATTTAAAATGATATTTTTTACTCTGCTTGACAATCTCATTATGAAAATATTTTGATAATACTCTTTAAGTTTTGAAAAACTATCTATACAATACTTCAAATCTTCCAAAGCATCCTCTATCTCATCAGGATAGTCGTATTCAAGCTCATTTCTTTTTGCTCTTAGCTCCCATAAAATCTTGACAAGAGCTAAATCTCTTTAGATAAGCATCAAGTACAGCTCTTTGTATGGGTAAAAGTTCACTATATATCTTTGTTGTCATATATATTCTTTTCTTGCAGTATTTCATCTATCAAATCTTTATACTCTTTTACATTCATATCATCTCTACCCCAAATCCCAAATCCCAAACACTATCCTATCAATCTTTTTGCCAATCTTAAAGCTTTACTTCTATGAGAAAACTCCTTTTTTATACTCTCATCAAGCTCCCCTAAAGTCTTATCAAACCCATCAGGTATAAAGATAGGATCATACCCAAAGCCATTTTCTCCTCTTTGTTCATCTATCACCTCTCCATACATCCACCCATGAACACTAAATATACCCTCTTTAGTTGCTAAAGCTATCGCAGCCGTATAAAATGCAGGAGTTTTTTTGATGTCTCTTTTTTTAAGTTCATTTATCAATTTATGAAGATTACCTTTTGCAGTAGCATTAGCTCCTGCATATCTAGCACTTTTTATACCTGGCTCATTTGATAAAATTGGTACACTTATACCACTATCATCGCTTAAAACTATACTATTTTTATCCTCCATAGCATCATAAACAGCTTTAGCTTTTATGATGGCATTTTCTTTAAAACTATCTCCATCTTCAACTATCTCAAAAGGTTTTATAACTTCACTAAAAGGCACCACTTCAAACATATCAAAACTTTTTTGTATCTCTTTAACCTTACCCTTATTTGAAGTTGCCAATATAATTTTCATAACTTCCCTTAATATTTCTTTTTTTAGGATATAATTCTACCATATTTATACTTATTGGAGGAAATGATGAAGGCATTGGCATTGAAAGTTATGCCTCTTAGCATGATCATAGCTTTGAGATTTTTTGGTCTTTTTATAGTTTTATCAGTTTTGAGCCAATATGCTTTAACTCTTCAATACTCAAATGCAACACTTGCAGGTATAGCTGTGGGTGGATATGCAGCAACTCAAGCCTTTTTACAAACACCATTTGGAATGTTAAGTGATAAGATAGGTAGAAAAAAGACTATCTTGATAGGACTTTTGATATTTGTTGCAGGTTCAATAGTCTGTGCATTGAGTGAAAATATATACACTTTGTTATTGGGTAGATTTCTGCAAGGCTCAGGTGCTATAGGCTCTGTTATAACTGCTATGATCGCTGATCTTTCCAAAGAGGAAGAGAGAGCTCATGCTATGGCTATTATGGGAATGGTGATAGCTTTAACTTTTGCAGTTGCTATGATAGCAGGTCCACTTATGGCAGGTTATCTTGGAGTACCTTCACTATTTTGGCTCACAGCTACACTTGCAGCAACTGCTTTACTAATTCTCTTTACAAAGGTGCCAGAGCCTCCAAAAATTATCCATACTTATGAAGAGGGAAGTGTAAAGATAAAAGATGTTTTTAGAGATAGGGATTTGGTTAGAATGTATGTTACTTTTCTTTTTCATAGCTCTACTATGACTATGGCATTTTTTATAATTCCAATTCTTCTAAAACAGAAATTTGGAGTTTTGCCTACTGGTTTTTGGAAAGTATATCTTCCTGCAGTTATATTTGGAGTTTTAGCTATGGGTCCTGCAGCTATATTTGGAGAGAAGTACTCCAAAGGCAAGGAGATATTTATCATCTCTGTATTATGTATAGTAGCCTCTTTTGCTTTGATGGGATTTACTAGCTCATTTTTACTATTTGGTATAGGTGCTACTCTCTTTTTTATAGGGTTTAATATGTTTGAACCACTTTTGCAAAGTTTTGTAGCTAAATTTGCTAAAGTGCATCAAAAGGGGACAGCTTTAGGAGTGGCAAATACCTTTGCTTATATAGGTATATTTTTGGGTGGAGCATTGGGAGGCTATGTTTATGGACATTTCAAAGAGCAAGGTTTAGCTATCTTTGTTTTTGTTATATCTATTTTTTGGATATGGTGGATAGTAGGTATGAGAAACCCTGGACTTAGACAGACACTATATATAGAGCTAAATGATAATACAAGAGATAAACTTCATGATATAAAAAAGATAAAAGGCATTACAGATCAATATATCAATGAAACAGAAGCTATCATAGTCATCAAGTATGATACACACCATATAGATGAAGATAGGATAAAAGAGTTTTTTAATTAGGTTTTAGAAAAATTTTCTACAATCCCAAATCCCATATCCCATACTCTAAATTCTAAAATTTTTCAAAAAAGATATAAACTTTTTTTTTAATCCTCCGATTTAGTTTATGACTGACATGGATGTCAGAATAAAATTTAAAAGGATTTAAAATGGGATTTAGAATTAACACAAACATAGCAGCATTAAATGCTCACAGAAATAGTGTTATGACAAACAAGGCGTTGGACCAAAACTTAACAAGATTAAGCTCTGGTTTAAGAATTAACAAAGCAGCTGATGACTCTTCAGGTCTTGCTATTTCAGATAGTCTTAACTCTCAAGCTACAGGTTTGGGACAAGCTATTAGAAATGCAAATGATGGTATCAATGTTGTTCAAACAGCTGATGGTGCTTTACAAGAGTATACAAACATCATCAATACTGTAAGAACCAAAGCTATCCAAGCTGCATCTGATGGTCAAAGTGCTAAGTCAAGAGAAGCGATCCAAAGAGATGTGGATAAACTTCTTCAAGAGGCTCAAAATATTGCTTCTACTACATCATTTAATGGTCAAACACTACTAAATGGTGGTTTCCATGATAAAGCATTTCATATAGGTGCTTATAGTGGTGAGACTGTAGATGTATCTATAGAGGATAGACAAATAGCAAAAGTTGCTAAGTTTTCTTTAGATGATGGTACAACTGCTATAGAAACTACTGGTGGTGTTGCTCATACAATAGCTGTCTCAGTTGCAGGTACGGTTGTTAGCATTACAGTCTCTAATGCAACAGGCAATACTTCACTAGAAAATGCTCAAGCTATAGTAGATGCTTTCAATGCTGAGGCACAAAAGGTTGGTGTAAGAGTTCATGCTAGTGCTATTGAGACAACTGCTGGAACAGGACACTACTCTGTAAGATTGGATAGTGGAGATCTATTTACTGTAAACAATGCTGGTGGTACTGGATTAGCAACAGGAGATCAAACAGCTAACCTAGATAATAACCTCTCTACTATAGATGTTACAACTAGAGCTGGTGCTGAATTGGCAATCTTGAGTACTGACTATGGATTGACAGATGTTAATGAAACTAGATCTAAGCTTGGTTCTGTTCAAAATCAGCTTGAATCAACAGTAAGAAATATCTCTGTAACAGAGGTTAATGTTACTGCAGCAAAATCAACTATCATGGATGTTGACTTTGCAAAAGAGAGTGCAAGTTTCGCAAAACATAACATCTTAGCTCAGTCTGGCTCTTATGCTCTAAGTCAAGCAAATGCTGTTCAGCAAAATGTATTGAGATTATTGCAATAGCAATAATCGGTAAAGCTACATAGTAGCGGTATGCATTTCTGTGAAAATGTGCTAAGACTTCTACAGTAGTAGAGTAAAACATTAGTCCTTCGAGGGTGCCTTATAGGCACTCTCAACTATATCAGTTACTCTCTTTAAAAATTTCCATATATTTATCTACTATTTTTAAGAGTTGCAAAGTTATAATCTTTTGAAATTTTTTTATATTTTTTTTGGGATTTTCAATCTGTGTGGTATTAAAAAAATCACCTATATAGCCACCAACATTTTCCAAATAAACTATATATATTTGGGCAAGTTCTCCTCTATTTTTGTGATGAGATAAAATACACTCAGCAGCCATTTTTGTAAAAGCTGATGAGATTTGCTCAATAGATGGGTATCTTTGTTTTGAAAATTCAACTATTAAATTTTTTTTATATTTAGCATCCTTTTCTCTTAATAAAAATGCCTCTAGTTCATCCTCTTTAAAATCAATAGATGAGTTTTTATCATAAAACTCTACCAATCTCTTTTTAAAAGTAGCATCTTTTTCTTTATGGTTTTTAAAGCTGATATCTTGGATCTTTTTTGGATAGGTATTTTCAAAATAGGCACCATTGCTTAGATTGTAAACTTTTTGCTCATTTTGTTTTAAATTGTGAGTAAAGTAGTTGACTCTTAAGATAGATATATTAAACAAAGGAGTAGTAGGAACTCTATCTAAAAAGTTACCTTTTACATAAAATTCACTCTCTCTTAAAGAGACATTATCAGATGAGGTTGCACTTTTAAGCTTCAGCTTACTCTTAGAGCTTAAATGACCCTCTGAGTGAGTCTTTTTTGTTTCAGGATCTAGTGCTAAATCAAGCCCTAAAAGATAGATCTCATCTGCACCAAATATCAAAGATAGAGCATATGCTATCTCACCTACACTATATCCCTCTAGCTTTCCATTATTAAATTTGTAAAAGGTCCTATCTTCAAACATATATATATTTTCTTTAGAAGTTATATCTAAAAATAGCCCTAGATCTACACTAGATGATAGAAAAAATAAAGATGAATTAAAAAAGGATTTTGATTTGATATTTTCTATTGTTTTTTTAACAGGATCGGTATTTTCATCGACATGCACTATGATATCAGGCTTGATACCATTCTCATATAGTATAATTGATGTCATAAAGAGTGCCACTATTGTTATATATGGAGCATTCTCTTTTAGCCATTTTATATTTTTTTGCAAAGATGGTCCTGCAGCTACTATAACGATAGGTCTATCCTTTATGGTGCTATCTTTATGTATCTTTGAGACATCAAAAAATTTATAACCATCCTTTATGCTCTTTACTGTTTTTATATTTTTCAACAGTAGCCTATCTTGCAAATAGGTATTGCTTGATTGGGTTACTATAGAGTTTTGAATTTGTGCAATCTTTTCCCTATATTCAGGATATAAAAGATAGTATTTTATATAATTATTTCTTATAAAACTATTGTGATAAAAGGTATTAAAAACCTCTTTTAATCCTGCATCATCTTCCATGATCGCAAAATATAACTCACTTTGTTCTCCTATTTTGGAATAATCTGTTACAAACAAAGATAGTCTAAATAGTTCAAGATTGTCTTCAACTATAAGGTACATATATGAGTGTATTTTATCATTAATTGCCTCTAAATGAACCCCCAAACCAACACCAAAGAAGATAAATTTAAAAATTTGTTTCATAGTAGTGCTATCTTTGGGTAGTAGTTTTTTAGCAAAACCCACTACAGGAGCAATAAGGACAAATTTAGAAACAGTTGGATCTTCGCTATTAGCATACTCTATAGCTTTATCAGTAAAATTATAATCATAAAAAGTCTCAATCACTCCTTTATTTTTAGCAAAGTTTATCTCATTTGCAGCTTTTTTTGCAGCCTCTAAACTAGAGCTTCCATATAGCCACTGATTTGTTGAGGTATCTAAGACATCAAAATAGCCATCTTTGTACTCCAATGCATACCTCTCTTTGTATGAGCCATTTTCTATGGCTTGAGAGAGTATATCAACTTTTTTAAAAACTTTGGGATATTTTTCAGACAAGAAAAGAAGATTGTTTTGAAATGTAGCTATGGCTTTTTGTTCAATATTTTGCATTTTTTTACCTCGTTGTATTTTGCTTACTATAAAGCAAAGATTATTCCATACTTATATGCTCCCACTTTAAAGCAGTTGCAAATTTCAAATCTTTAGTAGCTTTTTTGCCTAAAATATCTTTTAAATATTTAGGATGAAGTCCATATCCAGGACGAACTGAACGGATATTTTGTTCACTAAATTTTTCACCCTTTTTTATCTCTTTTGATAGATACAGACTTCGTGCAAATTGGCGAGATTTGCTCTTTTTGTCACTCATAGCATAATCAACCTTACCAAGTAGTTTTTCAGTATCTCTAATGCCTTTTACCATTTGAGAAAACTCCTCTTTATCAAGCGAAAAATCAGCATCAGCTCCGCCTATAGATTTGTCTAAGATAAAATGCTTTTCTATCACTTTAGCTCCTAAAGTAGTAGCAACAATAGCAGCAGTAATCCCTAGAGTATGATCAGAAAAACCTGCCACTACTCCAAAAGTTTCAGCCAAATTTGGTATAGTTCTTAAGTTTGCCTCTTCAAGCGAAGCAGGATAGGCTGAGGTGCATTTAAGCAAAACAATATCATCATTTCCCTCATCTTTGCAGATATTTACAACATCTTGAATCTCATCGATAGTAGCAACTCCTGTACTAATAATAATAGGCTTTTTTTTACTAGCAGTATATCGTACCAATTCATAATCAGTTATCTCAAAGGAGGCTATCTTGTATGCTATAGGATCAAACTGTTCTAAAAAATCAACCGCACTCTTATCAAATGGAGTAGAAAATATATCTATCCCTAGATCT
>JALVXV010000301.1 GCA_027038235.1 Campylobacterales bacterium
CTAGGCACTTGAAAATTTTTAGCAGATATAAAGTAGAGCGATATAAAAATAACCCCTACTAAAAAATTTGAAAATAAGCAGATGATAGGATCAGCTTTTATCTTGGTGTTGAATATCCAGTAAAATGACCAAAATATCGTACTTAAAAGTGCTAAAAAAAGTCCAAGGTTGTTTGAAAAATGAAGTGAAGTTATATCTCCTTTGGTGGCAATGATAAGAACTCCAAAATATGCTATAAAACCAGCAAAGAGATCATATCTTGAAAGTCTATGCTTTAGAAAAATTACACTTAGATATGAGAGCATTAATGCCCAGGTATAGTTAATAGCTTGAGCTTCTTGGGCTGGTAGCAGGTCATAAGCTTTGAAAAGTATGAGATAGTAAGCAAAAGGGTTGATAAAACCAAGCAGCACTACAAGAAAAAAATAGTTTTTTATATACTGTAATGTTTGTTGTACTTTCTTTTGGATAATAAGCATAACTGCAAGAAAAACTAATGCCGTTAAAGAGGAGTAAAACAGTAACTCCAAAGGGCTTAAAGATCTAAGGGCTATTTTAAAAGCGGTAGCCACACTAGACCACAAGAGTACTGCACTAAGAGCATAGATGTATGATATTTTTTGATTTGTCATTATATTTCCAAATATTGTTTTGCCTATTATCCCAAATTTATATTTAAGAAATAATTATATTTTTTTATATTATAATACCCCTTATAATATCACAATAAAGGATAGAGATGTTTAAAGAGTTTAAGAAGTTTCTCATTTCGGGAAATATGGTAGATATGGCGATTGGTTTTATATTTGGTGGTGCTTTTGCAACAGTTGTAAAGTCATTAGTAGCCAATGTCATCATGCCTCCAATTGGCTTACTTCTTGGTAAAGTGGATTTTTCTCAGTTATTTATTCCACTTGATGGGAAAGAGTATGCATCATTAGATGCTTTGACAAAAGCAGGTGCACCCGCGATAAAGTATGGTGCAACAATAAATGATATAATATCATTTATTATCTTAGGCATAGTTATGTTTATGTTTATAAGATCGTACAACAAGATGAAAGAGGCTCCAAAAGAGGCAGCACCTACAGAGAAAACATGTCCAGAGTGTGCTATGAGTATTCCAATAGCTGCTAAAAAATGTGGTCATTGTGGTAGCACTAATGTATAAATAAAACTCTTTAATTTTATGGCACATATTTTATAATATGTGCCAAGCTTTTACTTTGGAGACACCATCTATCTTAGATAAAGTTGCTAACTAAATTGATGATAGAGTTTTGATCTAATGCACCTGAAACTCTATGTACTTCAGATCCATTTTTAAATATGATAATAGTAGGAATACCTCTTATACCAAACTGTGCCGAAAGAGCAGGATAGTGCTCGGTATTTACTTTTGCAAATTGTGCTTTTAAAGGAAATTTTGAAGCCGCCATTTCAAAATTTGGTGCCATCATTTTACAAGGTCCACACCACTCAGCCCAAAAATCAACCACGACAGGTATATCGCTATTGTTTATATGCTTTAAAAAGCTACTCTCATCCAAAGATATAGGATGGGTATCTAGCAATGAGTGTCCACAATTTCCACAATTTGCTTTATGTATCTCCTTGTTTGTTGGAATTGCATTTGTCTTATGACAATTTGGACAGACTATTTTTTTCTTGTTACTCATTATCTTTCCCCATTAATTTGAATTTGAAGTTTTTTTCCATTCTGATAGCCTCATCTCTACCATATATGATGATATCTCTATCAACTTCTATCTCTTTGGGTGAAATTTTATCAGGATAATCTACAAAATTCAAGATATGTTTTATACAATTTATTCTTGCTTTTTTCTTATTATTGCTTTTGACAATAGTCCATGGAGCAAATTCAGTATGAGTAGAGCTTAACATCATAAACTTTGCCAAAGTATATTCATCCCAAAGTCTTTGAGACTCTTTATCAACAGGAGAGAGCTTATACTGTTTTAGTGGATCTGTTTCTCTTGCTTTAAATCTTCTTGCTTGTTCCTCTTTTGAGACCGAGAAGTAAAATTTAAAGATTTTTGTGCCACTTTCTACTATCATTCTTTCAAAATCTGGTGCATCTTTTAAGAATTTATGGTGTTCTCTCTCGGTGCAAAATCCCATCACAGGTTCAACCATTGCCCTGTTATACCAACTTCTATCAAAGAGGACTATCTCTCCTGCACTTGGTAGATGTGCTACATATCGTTGAAAGTACCATTGGGTCTTTTCTTTGTCAGTCGGCTTTTCAAGGGCTACTACTCTAGCACCTCTAGGGTTTAAATGTTCAGTTACTCTTTTTATTGTTCCACCTTTACCAGCAGCATCTCTTCCTTCAAAGATTAGAAGATACTTAAGCCCTTTCTCTTTTACATGATTTTGAAATTTTAGCAGCTCTATTTGGAGCTTTACTAACTCTTTTTCATAATCAATAGTCTCTTTTTTCTTGCAAATTGCAACTTTTCCCTTTTTGCAATGCTTTTTACTCTCTTTTTTTGACATGATATATCCTTTTTTTAGTATAATTATGACAATTATACTAAAAAAAGTGAATTTTATGAAATATACTCATATCATTAAGCCAAATATAAAACATATCTATATCAAAGTAGATAAAAAAAATAATATCCAACTTATAAGTTCAAAGAAGATGAGAAAAGAGGCTTTGAGAGTTTTAGAGCAAAAAAAGGATTGGATCAAAAGGGCAATAGAGAAAAATCAGTCCAAAATAAAGAGAGAAAACATATATAAAGATGGAGGAGTTGTATATCTATTTTCTAAGGAGTATGAGTTTGTATATGTAAGAGGCAAAAAGGATAAAATAACCTTACAAGATAATAAAATATATTATCAAAGTAAAGAGCACTTATATCCAAAAAAAGCGGTAGAAACATGGTATAAAGATAGACTAAAAAGCTATCTTGAGCCTAAAGTTTTATTTTATGCAAAAAAGTTATCTCTATTTCCAAAGGGCATAAAATATAGAAAAATGAAAAGAAGACTTGGTAGTTGTAGATATGATGATATTTTAACTTTCAACTCTATGTTAGCAAAGTTATCATTTGTTGAGATTGATTATGTGATAGTTCATGAATTAATCCATATAAAACATAAAAACCACTCCCCCTCTTTTTGGAAAGAGGTAGAGAAGATTTTTCCAAACTATAAAGAGATAAGAAAAAATATCACTCTTTAGACTCTTTTGAACTCTTTTTCAATCCTCTGTTTTTCTGCCATCTCTCTCTTAATTTATTTAGAGTAACAGAGTTTGTTCCTACTACTTTGGTGTGTTCCATATCATTACCAGTCGGCACTTCTAAAAATTGAGACTTTTTAAAAGCAAGAATTTGAGAAGGATAGATACTTCTATGTCCTGTTATCAAGTATGAGATAATTCCAGAAATAGCAGCATAGTGAGCTGACTGTATTCCAAAAAGCTCTAGTGCCATTATAGCTGCTGCTATGGGAGTATTGGCAGCTCCAGCAATGACACTAACAAGCCCAATAGCAGCAAAAAATTGGATATTGTCATTTAGTAGATGTCCTATGGCATTACCGCTAGTAGAGCCGATAAAAAATAGAGGTGTAATTACTCCACCACTTCCACCAAACCCGAGACTAAGACCAGTAAAAATGATCTTTAGTAAAAAATCATACCAATGAAGTCCGCCACCTGTAGGGTTATTTATACTATTTCCTATCTGTTGCATTCCAAGACCAAGATATTGATCTCCAAACATCAAAGCTAATCCTATAAGAAACATACCACCTATGAAACTCTTTTTTATATATCCCATATCAAGCACTTTTTTTGCCCAATGACCTATGGCATGTATAGCGGTGATAGTAAGATCTGATATTAGACCAAATAAGATACCAGCTATAATAACTTTAGCAAAAAGTAGTTCATCTAGTCCATATTTTGGGAAAAAATTAAAATGAAACTCTATATAGGGAGTTCCCATAGTTTGAGATACTAAATAAGCAGCAAAACCGGCTATAAAAGAGGGTAAAAGCACACTATATAAAATAGAGCCTACTATCAAAACCTCTACACCAAAGACTGCCCCAGCTATAGGAGTGCCAAAGACTGCAGCAAATCCTGCACTAATACCACATATAACTATAGCTTTTCTATCTTCATCGCTAAAATTTAAAAAAGAGGCAAACAATGAGGCTACACCTGCACCTATTTGGGCACTTGGACCCTCTTTACCTACTGAGCCACCTGCAGCTATAGTGATAATGGTTGCTAAAACTTTGACTGGAATTACAGCAACATCAATTTTTCCATCTTTTTCATGAATTGCTTGTATAACCTTTTCAGTTCCATGTCCCTCTGCATCTGGAGCAAACTTTTTGACAAGATATACAGAGGCTATTAGTGCAAATGGGAGTAAAAAATAGTAGTGAAATGGCAGGATAGTTTGTTTATCTATAAAATATTCAATAATTTTTAAAAAGAGTGAAACACCAGCACCTACAACTAATCCTATAATGGTTGAATAAAATAACCATTTTGCTACACTTGCAAATAAAGCAGTCTCTTCTGTAATTCTATTTCTTACCATAGTATTTCACTTTGTAGAATTTTTTGTAAAATTCTACTCTTTTTTGGTTTAAATTAACTTTTATTGAAAATAGTTTTGAAGAATTTAGAGAGTCTTAAGGTGGTGGCCAGAGACGGAATCGAACCGCCGACACGGTGATTTTCAGTCACCTGCTCTACCGACTGAGCTATCTGGCCAATTATGGAATTGAAATTATAACTAAAAGTTTTAAAAAATAACTTAATTTTATAGCTAACAACGAAATAATCACAAATTTTATATAAAATTAAAAAGTTATTGCAAAAGACATTGTGTAGGTTTTCAGAAACCAAAAAGAATATTTAAGATATAATCTAAGTAAAATAGCTGTGAGGACATCCATTTGTTTCAAGTATGTATTGAGGTAAAAATAAAAAGGCAAAAAAAGTGAAAATAGCTATTGTAGGAACAGGATATGTAGGCTTATCAAACGGCTTACTTTTGGCACAACATAATGAAGTGGTAGCACTAGATATAGTACCTGAAAAAGTAGAGATGCTAAACAAGGGCATAAGTCCAATAGAAGATAAAGAGATACAAGAGTATTTGCCAAAGACAATTGAGAATGGAAATTTTAGAGCTACACTTGATAAAAATGATGCTTATAAAGATGCTGAGTTTATTATCATATCAACTCCTACTGACTATGATCCGCAAACAAATTATTTTAACACAAAAAGCATAGAAGTAGTGGTAAAAGATATATTAGAGATAAGTCCAAATTCCACAATAATTATAAAGTCAACAGTGCCAGTAGGCTATACAAAAAAGCTAATAGAAAAATTTGACACTCAAAATATTATCTTCTCTCCTGAGTTTTTAAGAGAGGGAAAAGCCCTGTATGACAATCTTTACCCAAGCCGTATAGTAGTAGGTAAAAAAAGTAAAAGAGCTAAAATATTTGCGAATCTTTTAGCTGAGGGTGCTAGAAAAGAGGATATACCTATCCTTTTTACTGACTCAACAGAAGCAGAGGCTATAAAACTCTTTGCTAATACATACCTTGCTATGAGAGTAGCATTTTTTAATGAGTTAGATAGTTATGCACTTACTCATGGTTTAAATACAGAGCAAATTATAAGAGGAGTTGGTTTAGACCCTAGAATAGGAATGCACTATAACAATCCAAGTTTTGGATATGGAGGATACTGTTTGCCAAAAGATACAAAGCAACTATTAGCTAACTATAAAGATGTACCGAGCAATATGATAGAAGCCATAGTCAAAGCAAACAGCACGAGAAAAGACTTCATAGCTGATAGCATCATCCAAAAATTACAACAAAAAAATTCTCAATTCTCAACCGGAACAGTTGGCATCTATCGACTTGTTATGAAAAGCGGAAGTGATAACTTTAGAAGTTCATCAATACAAGGTATCATGAAAAGAATAAAAGCAAAAGGTATAGAGGTAGTTATTTATGAACCTGCACTAAAAGAGGAGAGATTTTTTAACTCAAGAGTTATAAAAGATTTAGATGAGTTTAAAAAGATAAGTGATGTGGTGGTTGCAAATAGA
>JALVXV010000302.1 GCA_027038235.1 Campylobacterales bacterium
CCCTCAGTATCAAGTGCTGTTTGAAACTTCTTGACCATATCTTTCCACTTATTTGGTGCAACTTGAGCCACATAAGGAGCCCCATGAGCTGCCATGATAGCAACCATATCCTTTTTCATCTTTTTCTTACCATAACTTACTCTTCCAGCTGGAGTTGTCATAGTACTTGCTCCCTTAGGAGTAGAGCTACTTCTTTGACCACCTGTATTGGCATATACTTCATTATCAAGGCAGATATATGTAAAGTCATGACCTCTCTCAACTGCACCGCTTAAAAATTGAAATCCTATATCATAAGTAGAGCCATCTCCACCAAAAGCCACAAATTTAACAGGCTTATTAGAATCTTTTAATCTTCCCTTTCTTTTTAGTGTCTTATACATAGCCTCTGCTCCACTAGCAGCAGTTGCAGCATTTTCAAAGCCTATATGTATCCATGAAGCATCCCAAGATGTATGAGGATAAACTGCAGTACTAACTTCAAGGCAGCCTGTATTGTTTGCTATTACGAGGTTGTCATCTGTGCAGTTTAAAAGCTCTCTTACTATGATAGAGTGTGCACATCCCGGGCATAAAAGGTGAGCCCCCTCAAATCTATCATTTGATGTTGAAAATTGTTTTAAATTTTTTATCTCTTTACTCATCTGTTTACTCCTATTTTAATAAAAAGAAAGCTTAGGACCTCTTAGTCCACTAAACTGTTGCAACGGTGTAGTAAGCTTGCCTTCATCAGCATTTCTCTTTATATCTCTAAAAATCTCTTTTAAATTCTCTTGGGTCATATCTCTACCACCTAAACCATATATGTAGTTGCTAATAATTGGCTTGGCATTGCTTGAATACATTGCTGCACTTATCTCATTAAATAGCATTCCAAGTGTACCACCTGGAGCTGATCTATCGAGTGCAGCAATAGCTTTTACATCTTTTAGAGCCTCTTGAACCTCTTTGAAAGGAAATGGTCTTATAACTCTTGTTGCTACTACACCAGCTTTTATACCTTCACTCTCTCTTAAATCTTTTGCAGCTTGTATAGCACTCTCAACAGTACTTCCAAGAGCCACTATAGCAACTTCAGCATCCTCCATCATATAGCTCTCTACCATATTATATTTTCTTCCACTTAACTCTTCAAACTCTTTAAAAACTCTTTTTATAACCTTAGGAGAATCCATCAAAGCCTTATGTTGTCTTGCTTTAAATTCAAAGTGCCAATCCTCCTCTGTTTGAGCCCCATATGTTACAGGCTTACAAAAATCAAGCATAGGATTGACCTCTTTGTAATCACCCACAAATTTATATGCCTCATCATCTTGCAAAGGTCTTACATTTTGAGCAGTATGAGAGGTAATAAATCCATCTTGATTGACAATTACCGGAAGTCTAACATCTAAATCCTCTCCTATTTTAAATGCTTGAAGTACCAAGTCATAAGCCTCTTGGGCATTAAAAGCATCAAGCATTATCCATCCTGCATCTCTTCCAAGATACATATCAGAGTGATCACCATTTACATTTAGTGGCGAAGCTAAAGCACGATTTACCAAACATAGTACTATAGGAAGTCTCATACCACTTGCTTGATACAAAACCTCTACCATCAAAGCAAAACCTTGGCTACTTGTAGCAGTCGCTACTCTACCACCTGCTGCTGCTGCACCTACACATCCACTCATTGCAGCATGTTCGCTTTCAACCAAAACAAATTCACCATCTATATAACCATCAGCTAAAAATTTTGCATATCCATGTACTGTTGGAGTTGATGGAGTGATAGGATATGCTGCTACTACATCTATCTGAGCTTGTCTCATAGCTTGAGCAAATGCCATATTGCCATCCCAAACTTCTACCTCTTGTAATTTTAATTTCTCTGCCATTACTTTTCCTTCCTCTTTTTCTCAGGCCAATTTGCTAGTGCCGTTTCATTGTCCATAGTCTCTTCAAACATTATAAGTGATTTTGGATTGGTCGGACAAACTTCCGCACACACTCCACACCCTTTGCAATGTTCATAATCTATACCCATCATCTTTTTATCCCTTGAGATGATAGCAGTATCTGGACAAAATACCCAACAATTTTGACAATCAATACAAGTATCTCTATTGTAAACTGGCTTAAAAACTCTCCAATCTGCCACACTTGCGGTATGAGAGTTGGTTTTTGCATATTTTCTCTCTTCGGGTTTAAGCTCAACTATGTTACAAGCTTCCTCTTCAAATGAAGGTAAAATCGCACCCCGCTCTACCTGATCCCATCCTAAATATTCCATTATCAGCCTCCCTTACTTTACTTCGTTATATGCACGATCTATTGCAGCCATGTTTGCATCTATAATCTTTTGAGGAAATTTACTCAAAACTTTAAGCATCGCATTTTTAAAATAATCTATTTCAAACATACCTGAAACTTTCATTAATGCTCCAAGCATAGGAGTATTTGGTATAGCTCTTCCAATAGTATCCATAGATATCTTCATACAATCAACTGTATAAACTTCCTTGCCCTGTAGTTTTGGAACTCTTTGTATCAACTCCTCCTTTGCAAGGTGAGTGGTAATGATATATTTTGTATTTTCTTTATCATTTGCAGTAATATCAGCTGAGTATGTTAAAGCTGGATCTATCACAAGCACATAGTCTGGTCTCATAAATTTCTCATGATTTATGATAGGTTTATCATCTATTCTATTGTATGCAGTCATTGCTGCACCCCTTTTAGCAGAGCCATAAAAGGCGAAAGCTTGTACCTCTTTTCCTGTATTAGCAACAACATCGCCCAAACCTTTAGCTCCGGTTACCGCCCCCTGTCCGGCACGACTATGCCATCTTATCTCTAACATCGATTCTCCTTTAAGTAGTCAAATACCTAATATTATCCCAAATTTTACAATAAAATCCACCATATCAATACTATGTTAGATTAGACTTTGCTGTATAATTTGGGATAAAAGTATCTTATTTTATGCAAACAACACTTAAGATGTGCTTTAAATGTAAAATATAGTATTATTTTATTGTAAAAATTTTACCGCTTGGAGTGAATTATCCTTGATGATAGAGGTATATTTTTTAAGCTCCTCCTCTTTGGCATAGCCAGATAAAACTCCTATAGATTTTATTGAAGCATTTTGTGCTGATAGTAGATCAAATTTTGTATCACCTATCATCCAACAATTCTCTTTTGTAGCTGACATCAATTTTAAAGCCTTCTCTATAGGCTCTTTGTGTGGTTTTGGATTTTGCACATCCTCTCTTCCTACTAAAACTTCAAAATAGTTCATAACTCCTAAATGTTCAAGTATCTCTTTTGAGTATTTGCCAGTTTTTGTTGTTACTATTCCAACTCTTGCAAAGGAGTGGGCAAGTTCGATAGCCTCTTTAGACATTGGTAGCAACATTGTCATATCAAGTGCTCTTTGTATATAAAATCTCTTATACTCCTTTACACACTTATCAATATATCTTTTTTCGATCCCAAGATTTAAAAACATATCTTGTAGAGTATAGCCTATATATTTTGTAATGTCATCTTTTGATGGTTTTTGAAAATCAAATTTGTCATACACATCAAAAAAGCTTGATACTATCGCATCAGTAGAGTCTATCAATGTGCCATCAAGGTCAAATAGTATTATTGTGCTCTTTTTTTTCAAATATTCTCTTTTTATTTTTTAATTTTTTAAGTATAAGATCTATATGAAGTTGTAGATTATAGTACTCTCCCATATATGATAGAGGTATATCGGTCTGATCTTTTATCTCCTTTTGCAACTCTTTTATATCTTTTATACTCTTTTGAATACTCTTGATATCCATAAACTCTATATTTTTATCTATCTCATTTAGTTTTCCATACCATCTATATATCTTATAGCGTATTCTCCATCTATATATTGGTAGTATGCCTTTAAAAAATGGGAGCAGAAGTGTAATAAGTGGTATTATAAAAATAATAAGTCTATTTATAGTTACTGCAACCCTAAAAGGAAATATTTTTTCCAAAAATGAATCACCCTTTAAAAGGTAAATCTTTGCATCTTCATTCATGGGAATTTGGACAAATTTGGAACTTGGAAAAAAGCCACTCTCTGCAAAGAGTGTCTTTTTGGAGTGAATTTTTTTAGCAATTTTTAGTAGCAATTTCATAAGCTCTGGGTTAAAGTTATTGTTTTGCACCAAGGCACAAGTGGTTGCTAAAAGTACTTTATCATTTGAAGGAATATTTTTTGTTAAATCAATTATACCCTCACCAAGAGTTAAGTCTGTTAAAAAAAGAAATTTCTGTTTGTATGCTAAAGCTCTCTTAAAACTAAATAGCTCTATATCCTTGCTAGATAAAAGCTCTTTTACACTCTTAGATCTAGGAGATACAACCATAAAGAGTGCATCTATTTTGCCATTTTTTAATTCATTAATAGCTTTTTGTGAATTTAGATATTTTATATTTGTATTTTTTTTAG
This sequence comes from Campylobacterales bacterium, assembly GCA_027038235.1. Classification (GTDB taxonomy): domain Bacteria; phylum Campylobacterota; class Campylobacteria; order Campylobacterales; family JALSKU01; genus JALSKU01. The sequence goes on from JALVXV010000302.1 coordinate 4,466, forward strand.
TTATACCATTCTCTTTTAGTAGCATCTGGCTTAATGCTTTTGTGCCACTACCTACCTCACCTATAGAGATAGTTTTACTCTTAAGATCATATAGATAGCTTATACTTTTTAGCTTTTTTGAGTAAAAGATCCACAATGGCTCATAAAATATACTAGCAAGTGATGAGAGATTTTGGTGGTTTATATACTCTTTTGCAGTTCCCCCTTGGATAAATGCCACATCTACTTTGCTACTATCAAGAAGTTTTAGTGCCTCAATGCTCCCTGCTGTAGTTACTATTTTTAAAGTTATCCCCTCTTTTTTAAGTAGTCTTTGATACTCTTTGGCAAAGTGATAGTAAGCTCCATCACTTCTACCTGTTGCTATAGAAAAGGACTTTGGAGGAGCGGGTTTTATAAATCTATATGTTAACAAAAAAAGAGATATGGCTACTGCAATAAACAGTAGCCATATGAAATATCTATTTTTTAGCAACTAATACACTCTTTTGATTAGTTTCTATCAAGCTCTATAACAACTCTTCTATTTAGATATCTTCCCTCTTTTGTCTTATTTGTAGCTATTGGATCTTCTTCGCCATAACCGATAGCCTTTATCTTTGCAGGATTTACACCAAATTGTACAAGTTTTGTTCTAACTGCTATTGCTCTCATTTTAGATAGCTTTTTATTATAACTTGCACTTCCTGTAGAGTCTGTATAACCTTTTACTAAAATATCATAGTAACTATCAACTTTTTTAAGATAATTTGCATACTCTTTTAATTTATCCATATACTCTGGCTTTATAACTGCTTTATCAGTATCAAAATTTAGTCTCAAAGTCATAGCAACAGGACATCCATCACTATTTACTTTAACTCCTGCTACTGTATTTGGACACTTGTCATTTGCATCTATAACTCCATCATGATCACTATCAAGAGGGCAACCATCTGTATTTACTGCTACACCCTCAGGGGTATTTGGACACCTGTCTTGACTATCAAATACTCCATCATGATCACTATCTACTTCACATCCATTCATATCTACAGTCGCACCAGCTACTGTATTTGGACACTTATCATCCTTGTCATATACTCCATCACCATCACTATCTTTTAGTATAGGAGCAGATTTTTTAGGTGCCTCAGGCTGAGCTACCTTTCCAAAAGGTATGCCTATACCTGCAGTAAAAATAACATTGTTGTCGCTATGGTTAAATTTGATAAGATGTCTTACATCAAATTTTGCAAAAAAGTTTTGAGCTACTTTATACTTCAAGCCCAAGCCATAATTGAAAAAACCACTATCTTCATTGTCAAACATCTCATTTGACAAATCTTCATAACCAACACCAACTAAACCATACAAAGATGTCTTGCTACTTAGTGCATAATCTTTTATTAGATTGACAAAAAATCTATTGAAATTTGTATCTTGATTTGAATTGTCATAATCAACATCACTACTTCTTAAGTAGCCAAGCTCGATCTGATCAAAAAACTTTTCACTATCTAAGTTTACTCCAAAACTACCACCATAAGCTAATTGATTTTCAAGATCTAAATTGCCTTCAGGTAC
>JALVXV010000303.1 GCA_027038235.1 Campylobacterales bacterium
AAATTGACAAGATGAGGGATTTCAGCTTTGCAGGGTGGACACCAAGTAGCAAAAAAGTTTAATAAAATGATTTTATTTGTATTATTGTTAAGTCTTAGCCTATCTTGATTTTTAGTAAAAGTAACATCATCTGCATTTACACTGTGAAGTTTTACTTTTTCTACAAGAGGCTTTTGTATAGTGGAATTGGTGTTGTCTATGCTACTTTTCTCCTTATTTCCACAACCAAAAAATATAAAAATAGCAAAAAATAGAGTTATAAAAGATAGATATTTCATCTCAATCATATACCTTAATGTAAAAATTTTTGATATTATATCAATATATACTATAATATATTATAAAAATTTTAAAAAGGTCTAATTTTATGCTATTAAATAAAGAAACTTTTAGAAAAAAATGTAAAAGAAAGCTCCAAAAAAGCTCTCTTGTATCAAAATATTATAAGGATAAATTGATACAAAAGCATCTTAAAAAAGTAGTAGATATTTATGATTTTAAAAATATACTTCTCTATCTACCATTTGGTTTTGAGCCTAAAATTGTTACTTTTATAAACAAAGAGAGAAAAAATCGCAATATATTTGTTCCATTTATGGAAGGTGTCAGTTTTAAAATTGTAAAATATAGATTGCCATTATTTAAGAAAAGATTTTCTATAAAAGAGCCAAATAACTCATTTTTTAAATTTAGTAGAGTTGATTTGGCGATAGTTCCTGTCTTGGGAGTTGGCAGAGACTATAAAAGAGTAGGTTATGGCAAAGGTATGTATGATAGATTTTTTGCAAGTCTAAAATGCAAACCAATAACTATTTTTGTACAGATTGATAAGTGTTTTGATAAAAATGTAATTACTGATAAATATGACATACAATCTGATCTCTATATAACTCCTAAAAAAATTTATACTACAAGGGGAAAGAGATATGATAGTAGAGATTTCAATCGCTGCAGCAAGTATCATAGTAGGAGGAGTTTTAGGAGCCTTAGTTCAAAAAAAGCTAGAATCTTCAAAATTTGAAGTATATGAAGCAGCTGCAAAGGCAAAAGCAAAAGCTATAGAGCATGAAGCTGAGATAATTTTAAGAAATGCAAATATAAAAGCAAAAGATTTGGAGCTTGAGGCAAAAAATAGATTTGAGGAGCAAACAAGGGAGCTAAAAAGAGAGTATGAACAAAAGATGGCTGCACTTGAGAAAAAAGATGAGGCTTTAAATGAACTATTTAAAGATGAGTTAAAATCTATCACAAAAGAGAAAGATGAGATAAAGTCTATCAAACAAGAGGCTGAATTAAAGGCTAAAGAGGCTGAAGAGTTAAAAGATGAGTATAAAAAGAAACTAAATGAAGCTTTAAAAGTTTTAGAAAGATCAGCTGGATTGACAGAGGATGAGGCTAAAGAGATAGTGCTTAAAAAGGTTGAGGAAAATTCAAGAGCCGATATAGCCCATATAGTAAGAAAATATGAGGAACAAGCTAGACAAGAAGCAAAAAAGAGAGCGAACTTTATCTTAGCTCAAGCCACTACTAGATATGCAGGTGATTATGCAGCTGAGAGACTTATAAATGTGGTAAATCTTCCAAATGATGACCTTAAGGGAAGAATCATAGGAAAAGAGGGTAGAAATATCAAAACTCTTGAGATGCTTTTAGGAGTTGATGTCATCATAGATGATACCCCTGGAGCAATTATCTTAAGTAGTTTCAACCTCTATAGACGAGCTATAGCTACAAAAGTTATAGAGCTTTTAGTAGAAGATGGCAGAATCCAACCTGCAAGGATAGAGGATATCTATGAAAAGGTAAAAGCAGAGTTTGATCAAAGCCTTCTTGAAGAGGGACAGGAGATCATTGTAGATATGGGGCTTACAAAAATTCATCCTGAGATTGTTAAGCTTATAGGCAGATTAAAATTTCGTGCAAGTTATGGTCAAAATGCACTTGGTCACTCTTTGGAAGTTGCCCACTTAGCAGGTATCATAGCAGCAGAGCTTGGAGGGGATGAACAACTTGCAAAAAGAGCAGGACTCTTACATGATGTGGGCAAAGCACTAACTCATGATTTTGCAGGAAGCCATGTGGACTTAGGAGCTGATCTTTGCAAAAGATACAAAGAGCATCCAGTAGTTATCAATGCTATATATGCCCATCATGGTCATCAAGAGCCAACTAGCATTGAAGCAGCTGCAGTGTGTACAGCAGATACTCTAAGTGCAGCTAGACCGGGTGCTAGAAGAGAGGTACTTGAGGCATTTTTAAAAAGAGTACAAGAGATAGAGGAGATAGCAACCTCAAAAGATGGTGTTAAACAGGCTTATGCTATAAATGCTGGAAGAGAGGTAAGAGTGATAGCAAATGCAAAACTTGTCAATGATGATGAGGCAGTACTCATCTCAAAAGAGATAGCTAAAGAGATAGAAGAAAAGGTACAATATCCTGGCGAAATAAAAGTAAATGTCATAAGAGAATTAAGAGCTGTAGGATATGCAAGATAGTAATAAAAGCTAAGAGTAAAAAACTTAGCTTTTAGTTCTATTCTTCATGGATGGGGTATCTTTACCTTTGAGTTTAAAAGGTAACCAACTATAGCTATAAGTGATAGCACTACAAATCCATTTTGTAAGATATTAAAATACCATAAAAGGTAAAAAATCCATAAAAGTATAGCACCTAATGGTGTGGGTACTCCAGTAAAATATCTACTAACCTCTCCAGCATCATTTTGGAGGTTGAAGACTATAAGTCTTCTTATGCCAGATATAAAGTAGTATATCAAAACTACCCCAGCAGTAATGCTATAAGATAGATCATTTTTATCAAATATGGCAAAATATATAAACATAACCGGCACCAAAACAAAGCTTAAAGAGTCAGCAAATGAGTCAAGTTGTACTCCAAACTCGGTAGAGAGATGATATTTTCTTGCAATTTTACCATCAAATATATCAAAAGCTCCACCAAGCCATGCAAAAAGTGCTGCAAGAAAAAAGTTGTGATGTGTTATAAAATAAATTGCTAAAAGTCCAAAAGTTATATTAGCAAATGTAAATAGATTTGCTAAGTTAAAGTGTGAATTTCTATCATATAAAAATCTCATAAGGCTACCTTTTTAAAATAGTTATCTAACATATCTCTTTCAAATTCATCATTATTTTTATACTCATACCCAAAGCTCTCCTTCCATAAAGAGTGTGGCTCCATGCATAGATAAAAAAAGACTTTATTATGCCAACTTTTAAATGCTTCATAAGAGGTTTTGAACATTTGAACTTTAGTTGATAGAGGATATGAAAGTTTACCCTCAACATCTACTAAAGGGATCTGGTAAATTTTACTTTTAAACTCTCTTGCTCTTATTTGTTTTAAAACAGGTTTTATAAAAGTAAGTGTTCCAAAAGAAACCATAGCTACCTCATTTGGAGAAAAGCTTTTTTGCAATTTGTTATAAATCTTTTTATACTCATCAAGATAGCCCTCATACTCAACTATTGGATGAAAGTGAAAGCCTACTTTTACCCCTTTATTTGCTACTTTTCTGGCTGATTCTATCCTCTTTTCAAGCTTTGCAGTCAAATGCTCTTCATTTTCTATGATAGTTGGAGTATTTAAAGACCAAGTTACTATGATATTTTTGGGCAGTTCATTTTCAAGTAGATATTTGATATTGTCTGATTTTGTTTTAAGTTCAAGTATAATGTTTTGGTTTTTTCTTGCAAATTCTATAAGGGCATCTAAAACCCCCTCCTTATTTCCCCACATTAACGAGTCTGAACTTTGCCCTGTTCCTATATGGTATCTTCTATTTGGATCTAGCTTTAAATTTTTTAATTTTTCAGCAAAATTTTTATCAAAAATTACTAAGTTTTGATTGTAAAATGATTGGATAGAGCAGTAAGAACAATCAAATCCACAACTCTCTACTGCATCTAAAGTAAAAAGATTGCAGCATCTTGTTTTCTCACTAGCTACCGGACACTGCCCAAGCCCAAGAGAGTTTTTCTCTATAGTTTTGGTTTTGATACCCTTTGGGCTATATTCAACTTTGGAGCTAAAATCTTTATAACTATTTGGTCTATTTTTTAAATCTTCATACTTTTTATATAGCTCTTTTAAAATCTTTTTAGATAGTTGTTTTTTATCTTCTTTGCTCTTTTTTGGAGCTTTTATAAAATCCTCTAAACTCCCCTCATCCCATATCTTTATATCATTTGCTATCATTATGAGATTTCTTATCTCTTGAAAGCTAAGCAAAAAATCAAGAGCAAAGCTTTTGATAAACTCCTGCTCCTTTTTTGAAAGCTTAGAGAAATTTGTATTTTTTATAGCACTATTAAATCTAACTAACTGGTTTTGCATAAAGTATTATACAAAACAAAAGCTTATGGGTAGCTCTAATAATAGGTAATAAAGCATATCAAATAATATTTTATAGTTAAAGAGATGTTCTATCTTTAACAACTAACCGCCCTACTTTATTCTAACTTCGATAGATATAGAGACTTGGATATCCAAGTCTCTATATCTTAGTAAAGACCATACTTTCCATCGCCTCTTTTATAAAGAACTCTCATGTGATTATCTATATCATTAAAGACAAGAAATTGTTTATCACTCTCTTTTAATTTTTCAAGAGCCTCTTCTAATTCAGTTGGCTTATATAGATCTAGCTCCATAGGAATAATCTCATCTGCTAACTCTTCAAATGCCTTCTTCTCCTCTTCTAAAATCTTTTTAGCCTCAATCTCTTCAAGCTTTTTGGCTTTATGCTCTTTTATCCTATCGCTATGTCTTCTTAAAACTTTTTGGGCTCTATCTATTGCCAAATCAACCGCAGCATAGACATCTTTATCTTTTTGTTTTATAATTATGCTATTTTTATTTGGTAGAATTATTACAAACTCAACACTAAAACCCTTTTTGCCATTTCTCTCATCTGCAGTAACAACAGCTCTTGCTGAAATAATATCTAAATTATACTTCTCTAGCGAACTTATAGCTGAAACTATATGATCTTTGATAGCATCACTTAAATCAAACTGCTTTCCTACTATACTGACATTCATCCTATCTCCTTTATATCAAAATCTTGGAGAAACCTCATTCCCCTGATAAAATTTTACCCAAAAAACAATAAATTATGGCTTTTGTATAGTTCGTCTATGATATCTTATGGGTTCGCTTGAACCATTATAATCAACATAGGTGTCAATGATAACAGTTCCATTTGATTCTTTAGTTGAGATAGTATTTGCTATGGTATTACAACCTGCAGGTAGAGAGTTGCCTATGTAGTACAATTTCATAGTAACACTATAATTGGTCTGAAAGGTAAAATTTATATTATTGATACAGTTTAAAGAGTTGTCATGTCCAGATATAGCAAGTAATGCTAATTCGGTAGCACTTTTTGCTAAGAGTTTTGTCTGTTCGCTTACATATATATCTGTAGTCTGTTTTGCTGTAGTTGAACTTAGCGATAACATCAATGCCATCAAAGTGGCTATAGTTATCATAACAATAATAGCTAGGAGTAAAGAGAATCCGCTTCTTTTCAAAATACTACCTTTTCTTTACAAAATGTCATATTAAAATCAACTCCAATAGGATTAAAGATACATAGTTTTAATCTAATAGCACTCCCTATTTGTCTAAATTTAAATGTTGATACATGCTCAGCTAAAGTTGACTTGTTGCCATCACTATACTTATCTCCCATCCAAGGCCTATAGTTGTAATAAAATGTTATATTTCTATCGCTCATGCTACCTTCAGGAACTAAAGCATAAGCACTCCATATAAGTTGAAAATGTTCATATACAGTAGATGCATTATTTTCAGTAAATCTAAGAATATCTTCATTAG
>JALVXV010000304.1 GCA_027038235.1 Campylobacterales bacterium
AATAGAGTTTGTTGTAGTATCGTTTATGCTTGAAGATTAGAGGCTTTTAAAAAAGTTGAAGGCTTATCTACATGGTGTTAAGTCGAAACTTTTTTAAAAGGCTATAAGTTCAATGATATGTGCTAATACAGTGAAGTCTATTGCAAAATTTGGGTTTAGTGTAGAGAGTCTTACTGATAGAGAGATTTTAGAGCTTCGATGTCAAGTATTTTCATTTGATGTCCTTTGTCCACTAGGATATAGTTTGACTTTTTAAACTTAGTAATGGTTCTTGAAAGGGTTTCTGGAGTTGTATTTATCAAAGCTGCAATTTGACCATTTTTAAGCTGTGAAAAAAGTTCACCATGCTCGACAAGCAATTTAGCTATCTTTGCCTCAGTAGTCAAAATCATCTCTTGATGTATAACATTTTGCAAAATTTTTGCTTTTTTTGATATTGATTTTATTATCTCCATAGAGAAGTTGGAATCTTTAAGAATTTTAACACTCAATTTTTTATAATCCACCTTTAATACTTTAGAGGCTATAACAGCCTCAGCAGTAGCAGGAAATGGAAAATTTTCAAAATTTGCCAACTCTCCAATAAGAGAAACAGGGGTAAATTGGTATAAAAAAAGCTGATGACCTTTTGCATCTGTTTTGTACAGTTTTATAACCCCCTCTAAAATGATATGAAGATACTTTGGTCTATCTCCCTCATAAAAGAGGATATCATTTGCATTTAGCTTTACCAAAGATGATATATCTTCAATCTTTTTTATATTCTCTTCACTCAAACTATTAAAAAGTGCAATCTCCTTTAGATGCATTGTCCACTCACCTCTAAAAGTTTATCTCTATCGATGATAGTTATGTTGTGATTGTCATTGATAGTTATATAGTTTTTTCTTTTAAACTCATTTATTATCCTTGAGAGAGTTTCTGGTGTCATATTTATTCTCTTTGATATATCAGTATAAGTTGTACCATTAAAATCATCTATATTGTTAAGTATAAATTTAGCAACCCTCTCTTTTGTTGTCAAAAAACTACTATCTATAACCTGCATCAAGACCATAACCCTTTTATGTAATAGTTGTATCAACTCTCTGCAAAAAAATAGATCTTTTAAAAGATCTATATCCAATTTTTTATAATCAATCTTAATAATCTTGCATTTTGTCGCACACTCAGCAGTAATCGGATATGGTATGTTATAAAATATAGCAACTTCGCCTAAAAAATCTACCGATTTTATAGTATGGATATGAAGCTGTTTACTCTTTGAGTTGGTTTTATATATATCAACTCTTCCTTCTAAAAGCAAAAAAATATATTTTGGCTCATCTTGTTCATAAAAAACAACATCACCCACTCCATATGTCAGCAAAGATGAGTGAGCTTCTATAGCTCCTATCTGCTTATGACTAAAATTTTTAAAAAAAGATATCCTCTTTAAATCAACCATGCTTCTCCAATTACTTGCTCTTTAAAGATATTGTATATAATATTTGCTTAATTTCTAATCAGTTGAAAAAATTAAGTGATTTTAGGGTAAAATACAAAAAATCAATATCATAAAGGAGTTTGATTTGTTTTTAGTAGTTACTATTGTGCAAATGTTACAAATGGTTATAAAACTCTATATTTGGGTTGTTATTATTGCTGCATTAATTAGTTGGGTAAGACCTGATCCATACAATCCGATAGTGCAGACTCTATATAGACTAACTGAGCCTATATATGCATATATAAGAAGGTATATACCCACTATCATTGGTGGGATTGATCTTGCACCATTGATAGTTATATTTGGTTTGCAATTTATTGAACTTTTACTTTCAAATATGCTTATATCTATGTGAGAGAGGAGATGGGATGTTGGGATATAGGGTTTGGGATATAGGATATAGGGTTTGGGGTTTGGGATTTGGGATTTGAGATTTGGGATAGGAGTAAAATGATTATAATTTACAAGTTGCGAATCACTGCTACTATATTATTGCTTTTTATCAGCAGTACTCTATTTTCAAAGGAGATTACACTTGAATTTTTAAATTCAAAACCCAAAAGTATTTACAAAGATTATTATATTTGGAGATATTTAGAGCAAAATGTTAGCTCCAAAACTGCTCTAAAACTTTTAGGAGATACAAAAAGGGTCAATAAAAAACTCTTTATAAAATTTGCAAAAAGGATAGATGATAGGAGTTATAAAAAGATTTTAAAATGCTACAAAATGAGACCTAAAGAGTTTTTAACAAGTGATGCCGATTGTATAAAGATAGGATTTAGTAGTTATGATGCTACAAGGCTATCTTTGAAAGAGTTAGAGCTGATTGATAAAAAAATTTCCAATAAATATCCAAAACTCCACAATATCTATCAAGTCTTACTAGATAAAAATCCATTTAATAGGCTTGTTAGAAGCGATAAAGATACATTCTTTGATACTTTCAATAGGGTTGGTTCACTCTATAGAAAAAAGCACTTTAACCATGCAATAAATAGAGATTTTTTACAAAAGATAGTACATGATAGAAGATTTAATCAAACAGCAAAGCTTATCATAACAAATGCAAAACTTGATAAACTTCATAGATCTATACTTGATATAAATAGCTCTAGTTTGAGTGCAAAAACCAATTTTTTACTCTTTTTAAATGCTATAAAACTCGACAATAAGGGATTGGCAAGGAGATATCTCTCTCTAGCTAAAAAGAGATTTTATTTTAGATTTGATAAGGATAAGGCTCTATTTTGGGAATATCTTGTATATAATGATCTCAAATCGCTAAATAAACTTACTAAGAGTTTTGATATCAATATCTACTCCCTATATGCCTATGAAAAGCTTGGAAAAAAGCCATCAAATATAAAGATTATCCAAAAGTGTAAATACTTAAAACCCAAAATAGATATAACAAAACCATTTAATTGGTTGCAACTTCTTAAAAAGATAGATAAAAAAGATAAAGATCTAATAAAATTTTCTAAGAGTTTTAAAAGTTGCGATGAGCTACCTATAAAGTCCTTCATCCTCGAAAGGGTAAATTTTAGAGATTACAACTATTTTATACTACCATACTACAGATATATAAAGGAGTATTCAAAGGATAAACAGGCACTTTTACTAGCCATTGCTAGACAAGAGAGTCGCTTTATACCCTCTTGTATCTCCACCTCTTATGCTCTTGGGATGATGCAGTTTATGCCATTTTTAGCAAAAGATACTGCAAAGTTGATGAAGGTAAAAAATTTTGACTTAGATGATATGTTTAAGCCTAGGATAGCTTATAGCTTTGCCTATCTTCATATCAGCTACCTTCAAAGAAGATTGAAGCATCCTCTTTTTATAGCTTATGCCTACAACGGAGGTATAGGTTTTACAAAAAGAATGCTAAAAAATGGATTATTTAAAGAGGGTATCTATGAGCCTTTTATGAGTATGGAGCTTGTGCCTTATGATGAGAGCAAACGGTATGCTAAAAAAGTTTTGGCAAATTATATCATATATAAAAGTATTTTGGGAGAAAAAAGTAGTCTTATAACTCTTTTAAAAAGGTTAAAATAACTCTACTATGTTGGGCATTTTCAAAGGTAAGTTTTAGAGTTTTACTTTTTTGTTTTGGAAATTTTATAAGGTAGTACTCGCTCCACCTATTTTTGATGGGGATAAGTTTTAATATTTTACTATTTTTATCAAGAATCTCTATATCATCTGCTAAAATAGCTCCATTTAGTCTAATTTGGTAAAATGGGTTATTATTTTGCTTGGGATGTTCACTCTCTTTACTAAGGTAGATATTTATAAGAAAGTTCTCTTTGGTCTTATCTATCTCTGATGTTTTTATAGGATTTAGGTAGGTTGCAAGTATAAAAACTTTGCTATTTTGATTTGTAAGTTCACCCTTTTGAGTATTTACTATGCTAAGCTCATGAACTCTTTGTCTATCAAGCCTGTCAATAGTGATATCTTTTGAGCACCCAAATATAAAAAGAGATATTATAAAAAGTGAAAAAAATTTCTGCATCATAAAACTTTTATATTTTATTTTTTTGAAGTATATCAAAAAATGATAATAATTTTATTAAACAATAAAAACAATTGTTGTAAAATATCAACAATATCTCCTCAAAGGAAAATTGTGCAAAAAATTTGTGTCGCATTTACAGGACCATCAAATAGCGGAAAGACCACCGCGATAGTAAAAATAGCTGAAAAATTGACCAAAAATTATAAGTTAGCCATCATCAAAAATGACCCAGGCGATAAAGCAAAATTTGATATAGAGGGAAAAGATAGCTGGAAATTTACCCAGACAGGAGCAAATGTAGCGATCGTTTCACCCACTAGAACAACTCTTTTTTTACAAGAACAAAGAGATATAAAGGATGTTGCTAAGCTCTTTGGTGAGTATGATATACTTATAGTAGAAGGATTGAAGTATCTTGATCTGCCAAGGATAGGCATATTTAGAAATAGACTAGATGAGAGCTATTTTCCATATATAAAGGCTATCGCTTGTGATAACTCAATAGATCTTTTTAAGTACAAGATACCAAAAGATATAGAGATTTTAGACTTAAACGATATAGACGGATTGATAAAATGGATTTTTAAAAATGGAGTAAGAGATGATAGAGATCATTGAGGCTGTTGAAAAGATAGCCATTAGGATAAAAGATGCCTTTGTAAATGAGGATGTGCTTTATAATGATACTATAAATGCTACAGGTGATGTTCAGCTAAAGCTTGATATAAAAAGCGATATGATAGTAGAAGAGGAGTTAAGCAAAGTCTTTACACTAAAAGAGATAATAAGCGAAGAGAAAGAGAAAATTCTTGAAATAAACCCAAATGGCAAATATACTATAGCTTATGACCCACTTGATGGCTCTAGTCTTGCTGATGTAAACTTGAGTGTCGGCTCCATATTTGGAATATATGAGGGTGGCTTAAGTGGCAAAAATTTAAAAGCAGCTATATATGTGATATATGGCCCTAGAGTAGAGATGGTAATAGCTAGAGAGAGTGTAGAGGTTTATAAATTAAAGCTTAACAATAAATTTCACTTTTTAAAAGAGCTTCATTTAAAAAACAAAGGCAAATTAAATGCTCCAGGCGGTACTCAGCAACATTGGTCAACATATCACAAAAAGATGATAGATGGATTTTTTAAAGAGGGTTATAGGCTTAGATATTCAGGTGGCATGGTACCAGATCTTCATCATATCCTCTTAAAAGGTGGGGGTCTTTTTTCATATCCAGGTACAAGCGACAAACCAGAAGGAAAACTTAGAATGCTTTTTGAGGTCTTCCCTTTTGCATATATTTATGAAAAAGCTGGTGGTCAAGCGATAGATGGGCACAAGAGAATTTTAGATCTATCTCCTAAACATATCCATGATACTACTCCATGTTTTTTTGGCTCCAATTATGAGATAGATAGAGTTAAGGAGGTTTATAGGGATAAAGGTGGCAAGAGCTAAGAGCTTTTGGTCGCTGGTCTCTTAATCTAAAGGATTTCAAGTGAAGGAAGATAGAAAATTGGATGAGTATGAGTTAAAACTTATTCAAATGAGTAAAGAGCTTAAAAATTGTCAAAAACAAAGAGATGTAGATAGTTGCCTAAAATGTGATAAAATCATTGGTTGTAAGATAAGAAATGAGTATGTTCATGCTGTTTATGATAGCTTAAACAAAGGACAAAGTGGTGGATTTGAATTTTAAAATAGCCCAAAGAAGATATCTTGGCAATAAAAATACCATTTTACCTTTTATAGAAAAAATTATTAAAGAAGAGATAGGAGATTTTAACTCATTTTGTGATATTTTTGCGGGAACTGGAACGGTTGGTAATCGTTTTAATACAAAAAACACTAAAATAATTTTGAATGACTTACTCTATCATAACTTTGTAGCACTAAATGCTTTTTTAAGTCAAGATAATTTTAATAAAGATAAAATAGTAGAGATTATAAATAATTTTAACAAATTATCAATAAAAGAGGATAATTATTTTTCTATAAATTTTGGAAATAGATACTTTTCAATAAACAATGCTAGAAAGATAGGGTTTATCAGAGAAGAGATAAGAAAACTTTTTTTGAGACATAAAATAAATAGAAGAGAAAAAGATATACTTTTAACTTCTCTTAATTATTCTATTGACAAGATAGCAAATACAGTAGGACATTATGATGCATACATAAAAAAAGAGTTAAAAGATGTAAAATTTGAAATGAAAATGTTAAATATTGATAATGAAAAAAATATAAATAATGAGATTTACAACAAAGATGCAAATATCCTTATAAGAGATATTGAGTGTGACATTTTGTATCTTGATCCACCATACAATTCAAGGCAATATAGTGATGCTTATCATTTGCTCGAAAACTTAACCTTATGGCAAAAACCAAAAGTTGAAGGAGTAGCAAAAAAATTTGATAGAACTCATATAAAAAGTGAATATTGTAAAATAACCGCAACTAAAAGTTTTGAAGATTTAGTTATGAATGCAAAAGCTAAATATATACTTTTATCATACAATAATATGGCAAATAAAGGTAATCATAGAAGCAATGCTAGAATTAGTGATGAAGATATTTTTAGGATTTTAAGTTCAAGAGGGAATGTGAAAATATTTGAACAAATACATAAAGAGTTTAATGCGGGCAAAAAAAGAAGAGATGATAATAAAGAAAGAGTGTTTTTTGTAGAGGTAAGCAAATGAGTATTAAACAAGCAATTTTAAAAACATTAGAAGAGAATAAAAAACTAACAACTCTTAAAGAAATTTATGAATTTATTAAAAGTTATTTCTTGGCTGAGCTAAAAAGCAAAACTACAAAATCTACAATCTATACAAATAAAATAAAAAAGAGATATTGGAATTTTGTAACAATATTTTACAAAATAATAAATCAATTTATCAATATTGTAAAAATAAAAATATTCCAATATACACAAAGGAATAAAATTGAAAAAGTTATGGTCTATTTCAACAACATTAAGAAATCCATATAGATTTAAAGATTTTCTAAGAATTTTATTTGATTTTGAAGATAAAAGATGGGATAAACATACTCAGATAGAGTTTCAGATAAAACTTATTCAAAATAGGCTTTATGGATTAACAAATCAATTTTTAAAAGATTTGCCACAAGATTTAGAAAAAGAGTTTCTAAATTTTGATAAAAAATTAGATTTTGAAATTGCTAAAAAAATTTTTGAAGTTAAAAATTATACCGATCCTGCAATGAGAGGAAGAACATCTTTTAAACCATTAGAAAAATTTGGGGCAATTGCGGTAATTGATGGAAAAATTCAAATTACAAAACTTGGAGATTGGATTTTAAGTGATAAATTCAATATAAATCAATTTTTTTTAAAAGCTTTATTAAAATGGCAATATTCAAATCCATTAGATAGATATTTTAAAAATTTTAATATCAAGCCTTTTGTAGGAGTTTTAGAATTAATTTACAAAGTAAATAAAAGATGTAAAAAGCTAAACATAAAAACCAAAGGAATATCCTTTTGGGAATTTGAAATTTTTGCATTGAGCTTGAGCAATTATAAAGATATTGATAAAAAAGCAAAAGAGCTTATAGAATTTAGAAAAGAATTTGAATCAAAAAAAAGCTTTAATGAAAAAGAAAAATATTATAAAAATTTTAAAAAAAATTATTTAAGTAATTTTTCAAACAAAAAACACTCAAGGGATTATACAGATAATGCAATAAGATACTTTAGGCTTACAAATTTATTGTATATTAGAGGGGGTGGATTTTATGTTGACATAGATGAAAGAAAAATTAATTTAATTGAGTTTATTATTAAGAAAATATGCTCTTATAAAGAAGATTTTAAAAATAAAATGGAGTATATTGAATACTTAAGCAATTTAGAATTACCTAAAATAGATTTTAAAGAAAAAGAATTTTTTATAGAAAATATTGTAACTTTAGATAATTCTTATAATAGAAAAAAATTAATGGGTTTAAATATAGATGAATTAAAAGATATTTATAATTACTTAATAATTTTTAAAAAGAAAGATATTCTTAATGTTAAAGATGTAATTTATAATCTTAAAAATTATAGAAAGCATCAAACCTTAAAACCTAGTATTGCACTTGAAAAATATGTAGCACAAGCCCTAACAATTATAAATAGTGCTCTAAAAATTCAACCCAACTATATCGCAGGAGATGATGGAGAAATAATCTTTACTGCTCCCGCTAATAAACCAGACATAGAGTGTTTTTATGAAAGTTTTAATTCAATTTGCGAAGTAACTAATTTGACAAGTAGAGACCAATGGTTTAACGAAGGTCAACCCGTAATGAGACATTTAAGAAATTTTGAAAAAACCTATAAAAATGCCTATGCTTTATTTATTGCTCCTAAAATGCATCAAGATACAATTAATACTTTTTGGTTTGCTGTTAAATATGAATATGAAGGAGAAAAGCAAAATATAATTCCTATAACAATTTCACAGTTAATTAAAATTTTAGAGACTATAAAATTTTCAAAACAATTTTCTTTTTCTAGCAAAATACTAAAAAACTTTTTAGATGAAATTACAGAAGTAAAAAATATTACAAATTCTAAAGAATGGATAAACTCTATTTCACAAAAACTTCAAAAATTTGAGGAATTTTTATGCAATTAAATAAATTGTATCATAACGATTGTTTAAAAATTTTGAAAGACAAATCCACAATAGAACAAAACTCGATTCAATTGATCTTTGCAGATCCTCCATATAATTTGTCAAGAAACGGTTTAATATCAAAAAATAGTAAAACCGGCGGTGACTATTTTATGGTAAATGAAGAGTGGGACAAAATGAGTTCTAAAGAGTATAGAAGATTTACAGATGATTGGATAAAACTTTGTAAAAATGTCTTAAAACCAAATGGAAGTATTTTTATAGCTTGCAGTTACCACAATATTGGTGAATGCATTATAACACTAAAAGAGAACGATTTTGAAGTAAAAAATATCATCACTTGGCAAAAGACAAATGCTATGCCAAATTTAACAAGAAGAGTTTTAACTCACTCGACTGAGTTTATCATCTGGGCAGTAAAAGGCAAAGGTTGGGTATTTAACTATGAGGTTTTAAAAGAGTTAAATCCTCAAAAGCAAAAAGATGGAAGCAAAAAACAGATGAGAGATGTTTGGCAAATACCACTTTGTCAAGGAAAAGAGAGATTAAAAAGAGATAATGGGAAAGCCCTGCACCCAACACAAAAACCTGAAGAGCTTTTAAAAAGAGTGGTTTTAGGATTTTCTAATGAGGGGGATATAGTTTTAGACCCATTTGCGGGAAGTGGAACAACTCCATATATTGCAAAAAAATATAATAGAAACTATATAGCCATTGAAAAAGATAAAAAATATTTTGAAGCAATGACGAAGAGATTAGATTATAAAATAGTCAACGAAGTTATCTTAAATAACAATATCAATGTAGGTCTATTTGATACAAAATTTCAAGATAATTTAGACCAAAAAAAATTAATGGTATAATAATACAATCAAAACTCATAAGGATCAAAATGGATAATAAATGCAAAAGAGCTTATATAACTACTCCGATATATTATGTCAATGATGTGCCACATATCGGTCATGCTTATACCACTATCATTTGCGATACATTAGCAAGATACTCAAGACTTATAGGACTAGAGACATTTTTTCTAACAGGTACCGATGAGCATGGACAAAAGATAGAAGAAGCTGCTAAAAAAAGAGGTAAAAGTGCAAAGCAGTATGCTGATGAGATAAGTGGATATTTTAAAAATTTGTGGGATGAATTTGAGATAAGTTATGATAAATTTATAAGAACAACCGATGAAGAGCATATGAAGGGTGTTCAAAAAGCATTTGAAGTAATGTATAAAAAGGGTGATATCTATAAAGATATGTATGAAGGACACTACTGTGTAAGCTGTGAATCCTTTTTTACCAAAAATCAGCTTATCGATAACGAGTACTGTCCTGATTGTGGAAAACCGACAAATATAGTCAAAGAGGAGAGCTACTTTTTTAAACTTTCCAAATATGAAAAAAGACTGCTTAAGTGGTATAATGATGAAGAGAACTGTGTACTACCCAAGGGTAAAAAAAATGAAGTGATAAGCTTTGTCGAGCAGGGACTTAAAGATCTCTCTGTAACAAGAACAAGTTTTGACTGGGGGGTAAAACTTCCAAAAAGTATCAACGACCCAAAACATGTAATGTATGTATGGCTAGATGCACTCTTAAACTACATAACAGCTCTTGGTTATGGCGATGATGAGAAACTTATGAAGTTTTGGCCGGCAACTGTCCATGTTGTAGGAAAAGATATATTAAGATTTCATGCTATCTACTGGCCGGCATTTTTGATGAGTTTAGATCTTCCACTTCCAAAGCATGTTGCTGCTCATGGATGGTGGACAAGAAATGGCGAAAAGATGAGTAAATCAAAAGGAAATGTTGTCAATCCACGAGAGGTTGCCAATGCCTACGGTCTTGAAAATTTTAGGTATTTCATGCTTAAAGAGGTACCTTTTGGTCAAGATGGAGACTTTTCACAAAAAGCTTTGATGGACAGAATCAATTCAGATCTTGGAAATGATTTGGGCAACTTAGTAAATAGAGTTTTGGGAATGAGTGGCAAATATTTTGATATGAAAGTTGACTCAAAAGATGTAAAAAAATATCACAAAAAAGAGTTAGATGCCACAAAAGAGATAGTAGATACTTTGCAAAAATACATTTTTGATATGCAGTTAAATAGATACCTTGAGGGTTTATGGAAAATTTTAACCATCGCAAATCAATCTATTGCTATATATGAGCCTTGGAAAATGATGAAAGAAAAGAGAGAGGATGAAGCGATGGCACTTGTAGCACTTGTTGCTAATCTTTTAGTAAAAGTGGCTATTTTGCTCCACCCTATTATGCCAAAGAGTACACAAAAGATAGCTACTCTTTTTGATATAGAAATAGATACCAATAGTTACAAAAAGTATATATATGATTTTGAACTTATTGAAAGTGTAAAACTAACCAAAATAGCTCCTTTGTTTCCAAAGATAGAAAAAATGCTTATGCCTTCACCTGAGCCTACTGCAAATGAAGAGAAAAAAGATAATAAAAAAATAAAAGATAAAAAAGAGGATGATGGTATCATAACAATAGATCAATTTTTTCAAACAAAACTAAAAATAGGAACAATTTTAAAGGCTGAAGTTATAGAAGGAAGTGATAAACTTTTAAAACTGCAAGTTGATCTTGGTGAAAAAGAGCCAAGACAGATTGTAGCAGGTATAAAAGCATACTACAAGCCTGAGGAGCTTATTAACACCCAAATATGTGTAGTCTCCAACTTAAAACCTGCTAAAATTTTTGGTCACAAAAGCGAAGGGATGCTGCTTGCAGCAAAAGATAAAAGCTCCCTCTCTTTAATGAGGCCTCAAAATAAAGTTGCCAATGGTTCATCAGTTGGATGAGGATAGAGAGTTTAGCAAAGATAATTGATGGGGAGCTCTTAAACTTTCCCTCAATTACCTATATAGATCAGCTAAAAATAGATGCCAAACAGATTAAAAGAGCTGATGGTTATATATGCAAAGATGAAAAAGGTATAAAAAGTGCCATCCAAAATGGAGCCTATGCAATTATAAGCGAAAAAAAGCTAAATATAATTGATCAAGAGATAGCATGGATAGAGGTAGATAGTATCGAAAAAGCTATCGTTAGATATCTTAGATATAAAGCTATTCAACTTAATTCAAAATTTTTTCTATCTGATAGTGTAACTTTTGAGATATTAAAAAGTATATCATCTGTAAAAGAGGATATACTCTTTTTAGGTAGTGATATATTTGATAACTTTTTAAAAATTGTCAATGCTAGTAGCAATACCATATTTATATCATCTAGTAAAAAGGTGTTAAATGATATTTATCCGCCATATTTATCCATAGAGCAAACTAAGAGTAGTTTTGTAAAGGTTGTAAAAAAAACACTCTTTAGAGTAGATCTTATCTATAAAGATAGATATTATAAAGATTTACATTTAGCACCACTTTTTATAGATGAGTTAAATAAGGCTATAAAATTTTTAAATAAACTATCACTCCACTTCTCTCTTGAAGGGATAAAAACAAAGAGCCATTTTCATCCTATATTTATCGATAAT
This sequence comes from Campylobacterales bacterium, assembly GCA_027038235.1. Taxonomy (GTDB): domain Bacteria; phylum Campylobacterota; class Campylobacteria; order Campylobacterales; family JALSKU01; genus JALSKU01. Next base: position 12,195 of record JALVXV010000304.1, read on the forward strand.
AATTTAAATATAAAAGATTTTGGATATACTAGTAAAGTTTTAATAGAGGAGATTGATGAACTAGAGTTAGAGAGGGAGATTGAGTATCTAAATAGTTTTGCAAAATATGCAAAATATCTATTGCTCTTGCCTAGAGAATCTAAAAAAAGATATGATAATATTGAGATAAAATTATATACCAATTTTGATGATATTGTAAAATTTTCCAAAGAAAATTACAATTTTTTTCTTATTTTAAATAAAGAAAAAAAGGATATATTTTCACTTCTAAATGAAAAAAAAGATAGAAATATAAAAAGGAGTCTATTTTGAATGAAGAGTCCTACTCTAGCAACAATTTTGACTATATTAGAGAGTATTGGGATTTGATTGGTGGTGTGATTTTTGCTATACTTGCACTATACTTTGAACATGTAGAAAATGATACGGTAGCTACAATACTTTCAGCACTTTCTATTGGTTTACTCTCAATTACAGTATCTGAAATAGCTGAAATTCTTGCACATAGAATTAGTGAGCCTTATGGAAGTTATCTTTTGACGATCTCAGCAGTTGCGGTTGAAATTATCCTACTTTTTAGCATACTTTTACAAAGTGGCACAAATGCTGATGCAGTAGAGACAGTAAAAGGGGGTATTGTCTCAGCAGTACTTGTTGATATGAATGTTCTTTTAGGACTTGCTGTTTTTATTGGGGGGCTAGCTTTTAAAGAGCAACAACACAACGAAGATACATCAAGTTCATATACTACAATACTCTATGTTTCATCTTTAGCACTTTTAGTACCAGGTATTTTAGACTACACAAAGCATGGAGAAGAGGTGATAAAGAGTGCTAGTTTAGCCATATCTTTAGTGCTATTTCTCTTCTACTTAATAATTCTTATATTTCAAACAAAAACCCATACTCACTTTTTCAAATCTACTGCAAGAAGTAGAATCTTTAGATATAAAAAGATGAAAAAAGAGCATGGTTTTGAGAGCGATGATGGACAAAATGAGGAGCATGAGGCATATTATATCTTTGATCATCTATCACTTCCTCTTAATTTCCTATCAATGTTCATAATGATATTTATCATAGGTGTCATGGCAGAGGTTTTTGCTAGTAAAAGCTTACCTCTTTTTAAAGAGTTTGGTATCTCTACAGGCATTGCAGGTCTTTTGATAGCTGTCATTAGTGTAACTCCAGAAATTTTTACCGCCATTAAAGCAGCAAAAGATGACCAAATTCAAAGAGTTATCAATATCGCTATGGGAGCATCAACTGTATCTATTTTACTTACAGTACCTGTTTTGATGTTTCTTGGCTACTTAGTTGATATAGATTTAACACTTGATTTTAATCCTCTTGAAATGGGGGCTTTGATATTTACTATCATACTTGCTTGGAAGACTACTGATGATGGTGAGACTAACTATTTTGAAGGGCTTTCACACATAATGATCTTTATTTGCTATGCAATTATTGCAGGATTTTATTAGGTTTTAAATATATATTAGATAAAATCGTCCAATTTTACACGAAAGGAACATAATATGAGAAGATATTTAAATGGTATCGTTGCAGTATTGGCTGTGTTATTATTGTCAGCTTCATCTTTACAGGCTAAAAAGATAAGATGGAGACTTGCGATGAGTTGGCCTACAAGCCTTACTCCCATTTCAAGCCCAGCTATAAAACTAGCAAAATATATGAAAGAGATGAGTGATGGAAAGTTTATCATCAAAGTCGAAGGTGCAGAGAAAACAAAATCTGCCCTAGGAGTATTTGATATGGTAAAGGGTGGCTCCTACCAAATGGGGCATACAACTTCATACTTTTACATAGGCAAAGACCCTTCTTTGGTATGGTTTACTACAGTTCCATGGGGAATGACAACTGCTGAACAGTATGCTTGGTTTTATTATGGCAATGGCATGAAGTATATGAAAAAAGTGTATAGCAAATATGGCATGTTGGCATTTCCAGGAGGAAATACCGGAGTTCAAATGGGCGGATGGTTTAGAAAAGAGATAAAAAGTGTTGATGACTTAAAGGGTCTAAAGATGAGGATCCCAGGATTTGCTGGAAAGGTTATGGCAAAGCTAGGAGTAAGTGTTGTAAATATTCCAGGGGGTGAACTTTATACCTCTTTAGATCGTGGCACTATCGATGCACTTGAATGGGTAGGACCTGGAATGGATATAAAGATGGGTTTTTACAAAGTCGCACCATACTACTATACAGGATGGCATGAGCCGGGAGCTGAAGCTCTTTTTTATATCAATAAGAAAGCTTTTAAAAAACTACCTAAAAAGTATAAAACAATGCTTAAAACTGGCATGAAAGCTGTTGCTGCTGATATGTTTATGGAAAATTTTGCTGATAGTGTAACTGCTTGGCAAAAGATGGTAAAAGAGATGCCAAATATTAAGGTAAAAACATTCCCTACCTCAGTCTTAAAGGCTATGAAAAAGGCTACTGATGAAGTTCTAAATGAGTATGCGAAAAAAGATCCAACATTTAAAGAGATCATGGATGACTATCTCTCATATCAGAAAAAAGCAAGAGTTTGGACTATGATGAGTGAATACTACTATCTAAAAGCTTCACAAGAAGTTGAGAGTGCAAAATAAAATTTTAATGAAAGGGTTGCAATATGAGAAGAATTTTTAAATCACTAATGTTTGTAGGTGCTTTAGCACTTTTAGCCTCACCGGCAATGGCTAAAAAGATAAGATGGAGAATGGCTCTTAGTTGGCCTTCAAATCTTACACCACTTGCCTCGCCCCCTGCAAAACTTGCAAAGCTTTTAAAAGAGATGAGTGATGGAAAGTTTATCATCAAAGTAGAGGGTGCAGAAAAAACCAAAGCTGCACTTGGAGTACTTGATATGGTAAAAAGTGGATCATACCAAATGGGTCATAGTGGTTCATACTACTGGATAGGAAAAGATCCAAATACTGTATGGTTTACTACAGTTCCATGGGGAATGACAACTGCTGAACAGTATGCTTGGTTTTATTATGGCAATGGTATGAAGTATATGAAAAAAGTGTATGATAAATTTGGAGTATATAGCTTTCCGGGAGGAAATACCGGAGTTCAAATGGGCGGATGGTTTAGAAAAGAGATAAAAAGTGTTGATGACTTAAAGGGTCTAAAGATGAGGATCCCAGGATTTGCTGGAAAGGTTATGGCAAAACTTGGTGTTAGTGTTACAAATATTCCTGGAGGTGAACTTTATACCTCTTTGGATAGAGGAACCATAGATGCACTTGAGTGGGTAGGACCTGGAATGGATATAAAGATGGGTTTTTACAAAGTTGCCCCATACTACTATACAGGTTGGCATGAACCTGCAAGTGAAATGCAATTTTTAGTAAATAAAAAAGCTTTCAATAAACTTCCTAAAAAGTATCAAACTATGCTAGTAACTGCTATGAAGGCAGTTTCAGCTGATATGTTTATAGAGAATTTTGCTGATAGTGTAACTGCTTGGCAAAAGATGAAAAAAGAGTATCCTGGCATAAAGGTAAAAACTTTTCCTGTACCTGTCTTAAAGGCTATGAAAAAAGCTACTGATGAAATTATGAATGAATATGCAGCAAAAAATGCTCTTTTTAAAGAGATATATGATGACTACAAAGCTTATCAGAAAAAAGCAAGAGTTTGGACTATGATGAGTGAATACTACTATCTAAAAGCTTCACAAGAAGTCAAAGGAGTAAAATAGAAGGATAAAGGTATCGGATTTTCCGATACCGCTTCTTAAAATAATCATGCTAATATCACTTGAAAGAAAATTAGATAAGATAATAGATCGGATGGGGAATATTTTGGTAGTAATTTTGCTACTTATGATACTAAATGTATTTTATGATGTTATCATGAGATATGCCTTTCATAATAGCTCCATAGCTATGCAAGAGATGGAGTGGCACCTTTTTTCTATAGTTATACTCTTTGGAGTTTCCTACTCCTTAAAAGAGGATGCCCATGTAAGAGTTGATTTTATTTATGATAGGCTTAGTGTTAAAACTAGAGCTATGATAAATATCATCGGAACACTTATCTTTTTGATACCATTTGCTCTTCTTATCATATATGGCTCATACGAATTTGTCATGGATAGTTACGATACTGATGAGACATCAAGTGACCCTGGTGGCCTAAAATATCTTTGGATAATTAAAGCAGCAATTCCCATATCTATGATAGTGCTTATCTTGGAGGCATTTCACTATATCATCAAAAATATAAATATCTATAGAGGCATAGAAGAGCTTCCAAAAGAGGATCCTCAAGGAGCATTATCATGATAGGTATCTATATGTTTGGTGCAGCACTTTTGATGCTCGTTATTGGCTATCCTGTTGCTTTTACATTTGGTGCAGTTTCTATGTTTTTTGGAGCATTTGCTGCATTTTTCAATATAGTTCCAGATGATTGGACATTTTTGCACTTTTTTGCTGGATGGGAAATTTCTGATTTTACAGATGAATTTTTGCAAATGTTTGCAATGATGCCTTTTAGAATTTTCTCTATAATGACAAATAAAATCCTTATGGCAGTTCCTCTTTTTATATTTATGGGTATAGTTTTGCAAAAATCAGATCTTGCAACTAGACTTCTTGAGTCAATGGGTGTACTTTTTGGCAAAATTAGAGGAGGATTAGCGGTAAGCACAGTCCTTATAGGTGCACTTTTAGCTGCATCTACTGGTGTTGTAGGAGCTAGTGTGGTAGCTATGGGTGTTATTTCTTTGCCTATTATGCTAAAGCATGGATACTCCAAAAAACTCAGCACTGGCACTATTTGTGCCGCTGGAACTTTAGGGCAGATTATTCCTCCCTCTATCGTACTTATAGTACTTGGAGATGTTTTTCAGCTTCCTGTAGGAGATCTTTTTAAATTTGCATTTTTTCCCGGTCTTGTTTTGGTAGCAGCCTATATCATCTATATACTTGGTATCTCTTTTTTAAACAAAGATGTAGCTCCTGCTATAGAGTTAGATGATCATTTTACAAAAGCCCAAAATATTAAAAAAGCTCTTATCTCTATCATTCCTCCATTGGTGCTTATTGTCTTGGTATTGGGTTCAATATTTGCAGGTATCGCAACACCTACCGAATCAGCCTCGGTTGGCTCTATCGGTGCTTTGATTTTGGCTGCAGGATATAAAAAACTAAGTTTACAAATGGTTAAAGAGGCAAGTTTAGGTACTATAAAAATAACTGCTATGGTTTTTGCCATACTTATAGGTGCTACAGCATTCTCTATGGTCTTTGTCTATAGTGGAGCAGATGAGATAACAGCACAATTTATGACACAACTTCCTGGAGCTAAATGGGGATTTTTGATACTTTCAATGTTAGCCATTATGTTTTTAGGATTTTTTATAGATTTTATAGAAATTTCTTATATAGTTGTCCCTATTTTACTGCCCATAGCCCATACTATTGGATTGGATCCATTGTGGTTTGCTATACTTATTGCTCTAAATTTGCAAACATCATTTTTGACTCCCCCCTTTGGTTTTTCTCTATTTTATCTAAAGGGTGTTGCTCCCCCAAATGTAAAGACTACTGATATATATCAAGGAGTTATTCCCTTTATAACTTTACAGATAATTGTTTTGATATCTGTTGTTCTATTTCCAAGTTTTTATGGATTTAACACATAAAAGCTCTTTGTTATCAAAAGTTAAAAACTTATTGGATAACAATGAGTTGTGCTTGATAGGAGTTGATGGCTTTTGTGGGGCTGGTAAAACCACCTTTGCAAAATTTTTGCAAAATTTTTTTAGCAAGAATAGTTTAAAAAGTACTATTATCCATCTTGATAACTTTATAAAAGAGAAAAAGTATCGCTCAATTTATGCAACTTTGCATGATTATGATATTTTAAGGGTAAAAAAAGAGCTATTGCTACCTCTAAGAGATGGGCAAGTAGCTAACTTTAGACTTTATGACTGGGATAGTGATAGCTTTAAAGATAGTATATCTTTAAAACCAAAAGATATCATTATTGTAGAGGGAGTAAACTTATGCGATAAAGAGATTAAAAAGTTTTTTGATATTTGCATTTTTATAAACACAAAAAAAGAGTTAAGAGAAAAAAGGGTGGCTCTAAGGGGAGACTTTACAAAAGAGGAGTTTAGGCATTGGTCAAGATCAGAAAAAGATCTATTTAATAATAGAGATATTGAAAAATATTATGATTTTGTATATAATTCCTCAGAAAAATTAAAAATGAAAGGTGAAGGATGAAAATAGATAAGTTATCGGTTCTGTTTTTTTGTTTTTGTGCTTTTTTATATGGTGGTAGTAAACCTACTTTAAATATCTACACTTATGATGCATTTGCAGCTTCTTGGGGACCTGCTCCTAAGATAAAAGAGGCTTTTGAAAAACTTTATGATTGTAAACTTACTTTTACCCCTGTTGATAGCTCTATCGGGGCTTTGAGGAAAATTCAACTTGAAGGACAAAATACAAAAGCTGATATACTTTTAGGACTTGATACAAGCACTATAAAGATGGCTAAAAAGACAGGACTCTTTATGCCTATAAAAATAGATACTTCAAATCTTACACTCCCTATCAAATGGAAAGATGATACATTTTATCCATTTGACTGGGGATATTTTGCTTTTGTATATGATAGCAAAAAGCTAAAAAATCCACCTCACTCCTTTGAAGAATTAGCAAATATGGATAAAGATATTCAAATAGCCATAGAGGATCCAAGGTCATCAACTCCGGGTCTTGGACTACTTTTATGGGTAAAAAGCATATACAAAGATAGAGCTAAAGAGTATTGGCAAAAATTATCACCTCATATACTAACTATCACAAAAGGGTGGTCTGAGGCTTATGATCTTTTTTTAAAAGGTGAGGCTGACATGGTTTTATCCTATACAACATCACCTGCTTATCACATCATAGCTGAAAAGAAAACAAACTATAAATATGCTAACTTTAAAGAGGGGCACTATATGCAAATAGAGGTAGCTGCCATTCTTAAAAGCTCCCTACATAAAGAGTTGGCAAAAAAGTTTATCTCCTTCATGCTAAGTAGTAAATTTGCTGATATTATACCCACGACAAATTGGATGTACCCTGTAACTAAAACTACAAAACCACTACCTAAGCCTTTTTTAGATAGACCTAAAAAAGCTCTTTTGATGGATAATACAGTAGTTTATAAAAATAAAAAAGAGTATATTCAAGAATGGCTTAATGCAATTAAAAAGTAATACTACCTACCTTCTAGGATTGATTATATCAATCCTGTTGGTATTTTTTATATCATTTTTACTATATAAACTTGCCTTTTTTCAAAATCCAAAGGAGCTTTTTACATCTTACTCTCCCTATGTTATACATCTTTTAAAGTTTACTATATTTCAAGCTACTATATCAGCTTTGCTATCTATACTCTTTGGTATGATACTTTCTTGGAGTATGTTTCACTTTAGAACTTTTCCCTTTAGAGATACTCTTGTATCGATTTTCTCCTCAGCATTAGTTTTGCCAAGCATTGTTGTAGCTCTTGGAATTATATCCATATTTGGTAAACATGGATGGCTAAATGAGCTTTTACAAATGCTCTTTAACAAGAGTTTTGGAGGATATATCTATGGACTTGGTGGTATCTTATTTGCCCATATCTATTTTAATGCCTCCTATGCTTCTAGGGTTTTTTATGATGCTTTCTATACTATACCTATCCAGCGATACAAGGTAGCTAAAACTCTTGGATTAAATATTTGGCAAAGATTTCTCTATGTAGAATTTCCCAATTTAAGAGCATATATCTTTGGTCTTTTTAGGACTATATTTTTATTGTGTTTTAGCTCCTTTGTTATAGTTTTGATCTTAGGCGGAAATCCATCATACAATACCCTCGAAGTTGCAATATATGAGGCTTTAAAATTTGATTTTGATATACCTTTAAGTATTAAATTATCCTTTTTGCAAATATTTATCTCTTTGATTGTTATTTTTTTTATATCTTACAACCATAGCACAAATGATACATCTTTGGAAAAAAGTTATCATACATCAAATTGGATAGAGACAAAAGAAGAGTCTTACCTTCATGGAGTTATCATCGTACTCTTTTGTTTTATTTTTTTGATACCCTTAGTCTCTATACTCTTTGATGGATTGAGGGCTGATTTTGTAAAACTTTTTAGTGAGAGTGGTTTTATCAATGCCTTAAAAACATCCCTCATTGTTGCAACTTTATCATCTTTTTTTACACTTTTTATCTCGCTTATACTCTCTTTTTCAAAAAGCTCTCTTATGCAAAAGAGTTCACAAAGCAAAAATATCATATACAAACTCTTTGAAAATATCATCACCATCTCATCTTCAATATACCTCATAGTCCCCTCTATAGTTCTTGGAGTAGGATTTTTTATATTTTCTAAAGATTTATCTATGCCTTTACATTTGGTAGCTTTTATTGCCTTAATATTTGCAAATACTCTACTCTCTTTGCCTTTTGCTTTTAATAATATCTATCCTCAAATATATCTAGTTACAAGCAAATATGATAAAATTATACAAAGTATTGGTATCACAACATTTTCAAAAATTTTTCATATCTATCTACCAAATTTAAAATCTCATATCATATATATCACAGCTCTTAGCTTCTCCTTCTCCTTGGGAGATTTGAGTATTATTGCTCTTTTTGGAGATAAGGATATGGCTACAATTCCTTGGTATCTATATGAAAAGATGGGTTCATATCGCACAAATGATGCTGCTGGTATTGCACTAGTACTCCTATCATTGGTTCTTGGTATGTTTTTAATAACACTAAAGGCTGGTCATGCTAAAGATAGATAATTTAGAATTTTATTATAATTCAGATCACAAGATATATCGCTATGAACTTGAAGCAAAAACCTCTCAAATAGTCTCTATCATGGGTAAAAGTGGTAGTGGCAAATCAACACTTTTAGATATCTTAGCTGGTTTTTTAAAGCCTAAAAGTGGTAGAGTTTTATTTGGTGAAATAGATATATTGTCTCTACCTCCTCAAAAAAGACCACTTTGCATACTATTTCAAAAGTATAATCTTTTTGAATATTTAAGTGTAGAACAAAATATTGCAGTAGGAGTTGATGGTAGCTTTAAAGTAACAAAGAAAAAGCTACCTATCATTTCAAACATCCTAAAAGATGTAAAGTTGGACAATTATCAAAAAAGAGAGCTTTCAACTCTCTCTGGCGGAGAACAACAAAGAGTTGCAATAGCAAGAACACTTGTGATGAAAAGACCAATTTTACTACTAGATGAACCATTTGTAGCACTTGATAAGGAGAGTAAAACTGATATGTTAAAACTTATAAAAGAGATAACATTAAAAAATAATCTTATAACACTTATGGTAACTCATGACAAGTATGATAGCGATCTAATAGCTGATAAATGCTATATTGTAGAAGAGAGTGAAAATGAAAATAGACTAAAACTTGGGATTAACTGAGCTTTAACCCTCTTTTTGGTAATATTCAAAAAAATATTTGGGGGAGTTTTATTGATAGATTTTACAAATGAAACAGATATAAAGATAGACTTAAGCCTATGTAAAAAGATAGCCAAAGAGTTTACAAAAGATAGTATTGAGCTGATTTTAACTAGCAATAATAAGATGCAAAAATTAAACAGAGAGTATCGCAATATAGATAAACCTACTGATGTTTTAAGCTTCCCACTAGAAAAACTATCAAATACACCCATAGGCATAATAGTTATAAATATTGATAAGGTTATCGAAAAATCAAAAGAGTTAAATCATAGCATAGATGATGAGTTTGCTCTTCTTTTTTTACATGGACTTTTGCATATAGTAGGCTATGATCATCAGAGTGATAGTGGGCAGATGAGAGAGAAAGAGAGGGAGATTATTTTAAAATACTCTCTGCCTAAAAGTTTGATTATTAGGAGTAAGTAGTGGATTATATTATATTTTTTATCTCTTTAGGTGCATTAATTTATGGAGCAGATTTTATAATAAATGAATCAGAAAGGATTGCACTTCATTTTAATATTTCATCTTTTGTTATAGGTGCATCCTTGGTGGCTATGGGGACAAGTCTGCCTGAAATGGCCGCTTCTATGATGGCAAGTTTTTATCATAAAAGTGATATGGCGGTTGCAAATGTCATAGGAAGTGTGATTTTAAATATCTCTTTAGTTTTAGGATTGGTTTTTTTAATAGCAAAAAAGATAAGTCCAAAAAGAGACCTTTTTACAAAAGATAGTGCATGGGGGCTTTTCCCTGTGCTTATCTTTATACTTATGATAATTGACGGAAAAATAAGCAAAATTGATGGGGTACTGTTTTTATTTATAATGGTTGCTTATGTTATATTTTTATCTTCTGATGCAAAAGAGCTAACCAATGAGATAGATGAAAGCCTAAAAAAGGAAAAATTTAACTGGTTAAAGAGTATCTTTTTACTTGGTATAGGGTTTGTTTTAGTGGTAGGTGGAGCTGATTATACTATACAAAGTGCCTCTTTAATAGCAAGAAGTTGGGGAGTAAGCGAATGGCTTATTTCTCTCTTGCTTATAGCTTTTGGAACAAGTCT
>JALVXV010000305.1 GCA_027038235.1 Campylobacterales bacterium
ACAGAAGAAGGGAGAGCAACTAGATGAAATACTATCATCTAGTCATCAATTGCTTATCCTGTTGTTGATTTTGGGCTTAAATAGCCTCCTCTTTAAAAGACTTGATAAATTCGATAAAAAATACCAAGAAAATTGAAAGTATCAAGCCTACTATAAAAGCAACTGCAATAATAAGTTTTTTCTTTGGCTTGACGGGATGGTCATTGGTTATTATTTGACCGGAAATTTCTGTATTTTTATAGTTGTATGGTTTTAAAAGATCCTTTATTATATTTTTTCTATACTCCAGCTGATCTATTTTCAAATCCAAGCTCTTCTCTTGCTGCTCAAACTGTGCAAGTTTGTCTTCAAGTTTAAAAAGTGTTTCCTTTGCATCTTTTTGTTGCATCAAAAGTAATGTAGAAAATGTTATATCTGAACCTGCTAATTTTTTTTGCTTTTGGCTTAGTTCAAGGATAGATGTCTTATAAAATTGTATATCTTTTTTAAGCTTTTGAATATTTTTCAAGATGAGTGGCAAGTCAAAATTTTTGATATTTTTAACCTGTTTATCAATTTGTTTAATTTGCAGTAATCTATTTTCTTTTGTATCATTAAGTATCTTTATATGTTTTTTTTGGATAAAAGTCACAACTTCTCTTATCTGCTCTTTAGCTAGTTTATTATCTATGGCTCTACTAGTTGCCTCAATAAAGGTCTTAGTTCCCTTTGGAATCTTTATTGTTTCTATCCATTTAATTTTATTTTTTTTATTTTTATAGGCATCGATAAAAATGACATTTAACAAAGCTTTTAATCTTGCAGGTGTATCAAGAAAAACTACATTATTATTATTGTTTAGTTTTTTATAGCTTCCTATCTCTATGAGTGCTTTTGCTTCATATATCGGTGTAGCCATATATGCATATATCACAGTTAACAAAGTTACCATGAAAGTAAATAGTACAATAAATTTTTTATACTTCAAAATCGTTTTTAAAAGTTCTCTTAGGTCTATCTCATCTTCTTCATAATAAATATTTGTATTATTGTTTTGCATTTTATAGTCTCCCGTCTACTAAATCTTTATCAAAAAAACCTTTTATGTCATAAACGACTAATTGAGAATTGATAATGGATAATTTAGAATTAAATTGTTTAAACTCTTTATGTGCAACAGCTAAAACAACTCCATCATAATTTTCAATTTTCAATTTTTCATTTTCAATTAATTCAAAGTTGTATTCTCTTTTTACCTCTTTGCTATCAGCCCACGGATCATAAATATCCACATCACATCCAAACTCTTTTAATTCATTTATCACATCTATAACTCTTGAGTTTCTTATATCGGGGCAGTTTTCTTTAAAAGTGATACCAAGCACTAAAACTCTACTTCCTTTTATGGTGTGCCCCTTTTTGATAAGAAGTTTTATAACTTGATTTGCTACATATATACCCATATTGTCATTGAGTCTTCTACCTGAGAGTATGATCTCCGGGTTGTAGCCTATCTCTTGAGCTTTATGGGTAAGATAGTATGGATCTACTCCTATACAATGACCTCCTACAAGTCCAGGCTTAAACTTTAAAAAGTTCCATTTTGTAGCGGCTGCTTCAAGCACAGAATTTGTATCTATATCAAGCTTATTAAATATAACAGCTAACTCATTTACAAAAGCTATATTGATATCTCTTTGGGAGTTTTCTATCACTTTTGCAGCTTCAGCTGTTTTTATATTTGGAGCTAAATGGGTTCCAGCAGTTATAATGCTTTTATAAAGTTCATCTACTTTTTTTCCGATTTGAGGAGTGCTTCCACTTGTAACTTTTAGTATCTTTGTAACAGTATGCTCCTTATCTCCGGGGTTTATCCTCTCTGGAGAGTATCCGCAAAAAAAGTCTTGATTGTATTTTAACCCACTTACTTTTTCAAGTATAGGAACACACTCCTCCTCTGTAGCACCAGGATAGACTGTTGATTCATATATGACTATGTCATCTTTTTTTAGGACTTTTCCTATAGTTTCACTTGCCTTTATCAAAGGAGTAAGATCAGGTCTTTTATATTTATCTATTGGAGTGGGGACTGTAACTATGTAGATGTTGCAATCTTTTATATCATTGAGATTGGTTGTAAGTTTTAAGTGATGAGTTTTGAGTGAAGGATTAAATTTTGATAATACCTCTTTTAGTTGATCACTATTTAATTCTAATGTGCTATCTATAGCTTCATTTAATTCATCTATTCTTTTTTGATTTATATCAAAACCTATCACTTCATATTTGCTTGCAAAAGCATGAGCTAGTGGTAAACCTACATATCCTAGTCCGATGATACAGAGTTTTGAGTTTTGAGTTTTGAGTTTTGAGTTATTGTTCATGTTAATTTCCATTTTCCTTTGATGTTTTTATAATTTTTGTTATTATATTTATTATATTATTAATTTCACTTAACAAATCATCTTTTTTATCAAAATCATTAAGATAATTTGACTGACTAAGCAATCTTATCCAATATTTACTTTCTCTTGCTTCTTTGTTGGCGATACTCATCTTAGATATAAAATCAGCCTTACTTTGCCCTGCTTGAGCTTCTTCCACATTTGCCCCAATAGATGTACCGCTTCTAAGTAATTGTTTAGATAGTATATATTCTTTATTATGAGTTAAATATTTATAAACTTCTACTATTAATAGAGAAAATCTAAAAGTTCGTTCATCTATTTTTATAAAGTCCATAACTCAAAACTCAAAACTTTTCACTGACTTTAAAAAAGTCAAGATACCAATCTATAAAGTTATTGACACCCTCTTGGATGGAGGTTGAGGGTTTATATCCCAAATCCTCTACCAAATCTTTCACATCGGCATAGGTGCTAGGAACATCGCCCATTTGCAAAGGGAGCATATTTTTCTTTGCTTTTTTGCCCAGTTTTTTCTCTATCGCCTCAATAAAATCCATAAGTTTTACTGGGTTATTATTTCCTATATTGTATATCTTATATGGAGCTTTTGAACTTGAGGGATCTGGCTGTTTACCACTCCATAAGGGATCTGCTTTAGGAGGGTTGTCATTTACTCTTATGATACCCTCAACAATATCATCTATATAGGTAAAATCTCTTTGCATTTTGCCATAGTTAAATACATCTATGGGCTTATCCTCTAAAATTGCCTTTGTAAAGAGATACAAAGCCATATCGGGTCTGCCCCAGGGTCCATAAACAGTAAAAAATCGTAAACCTGTTGTTGGAAGTTTATAAAGATGGCTATAGGTATGTGCCATAAGTTCGTTTGATTTTTTACTTGCCGCATAGAGACTAATAGGGTGATCAACATTGTCATGAGTTGAAAAGGGTTGATTTTCATTTAGCCCATACACACTAGAGCTACTAGCATATGTTAAATGCTCTATACCATTATGTCTGCAAGCCTCCAAAAGATTTATAAAACCTACAATATTGCTATTTACATAAGCATAGGGATTTATCAAGGAGTATCTTACTCCTGCTTGAGCTGCAAGATTTATAACTCTATTAAATTTTTCTTTTTCAAAAAGTTTATTGATATTCTCTCTATCTTCTAAATTTAGTTTGATAAATTTATAGTTAGGATATTTATCGCTAGTTATTGCTCTATTGTATTGTATATTCTTCTTATCTTCAAGTTTTTTGATAATACCTGCTCTTTGTAGTCTGCCATATTTTACCCTTTTGTCATAGTAGTCATTTATATTATCTAAACCTACTATCTCATCACCTCTTTCTAAAAATTTTAAGGCTAAGTGACTACCGATAAATCCTGCCGTTCCTGTTATTAGTATTTTCATCTATTCTCCTGTTTAAAAAGCTTAGAGCTTGGAGCCAAGGGCTTAGAGCTTTTAAAAAATTTGCTCTTGGCTTTATGCTCTTAGCTCTTAGCATTCATAAACTTTTTTGATACTCTCAACTCTTCTTGTCATATTTAAAAGTAGCATATCTGCACAAACTAATGCTGCCATAGCCTCAGCTACAACAGAGCCTCTTATAGCGATACAAGGATCATGCCTTCCTTTTAACTCACAAATAGTTTCCTCTGCATTTATATCTATACTCTTTTGTTTTTTAAAGATAGAGGGAGTAGGCTTAAAATAGACTTTCAAGACTATCTCATCCCCATTTGATATGCCGCCTAGTATTCCACCACTATGATTTGATAAAAAGCCATTTTTTGTTATCTCGTCATTATTTTGACTACCTCTTATCTTAGATGAGTTAAATCCATCTCCTATCTCAATAGCTTTTACTCCATTTATACTCATCATAGCATTTGCCAAAGAGGCATCAAATTTTTCATATATTGGCTCCCCAAGACCTATTGGAACACTACTAAGCTTTACAAGTGCTACTCCTCCTATGGAGTCATGAGAGAGCCTAGCTTTTTGTATTGCATTTTTTTGCTCCTCCTCTTTATCTTTATCAAGTGCATATATTAAGCTGCCTTTTGCATACTCAAAGTCTATATCTTTTGCCTCTATATCACCTATAGCATAGATGCCACTTTTTACATCTATGCCGACCTCTTTTAAAAGTAGTTTTGCAATAGCTGAAGCAGCAACTCTAGTAGCAGTCTCTCTTGCACTACTTCTACCCCCACCTCTATAATCTCTTATGCCATATTTGTAGTGGTAGGTTATATCTGCATGACCTGGTCTAAAGAGATCTTTGATGTTTGAATAATCTTTGCTCTTTTGAGATCTGTTTTCAATCACAAGAGCTATAGGAGTACCTGTACTTATCCCTTTGAAAACTCCACTTAAGATATTTACTCTATCATCCTCTTTTCTTGGTGTTTCATACTCACTTTTTCCTGGTTTTCTTCTATTTAGTTCACTTTGGATAAACTCTTCATCTATCTTAAGACCTGCTGGAACACCATCTACTATACACCCTATGGCTTTGCCATGAGATTCGCCAAAGGTGGTGATATTAAAGATATTGCCAAAGCTATTAAAGCTCATATTTTTTATCCTTTTTAAGCTTTTTTAGTGCCATTTGTGCTACCTTTTGATGTGCAGCCTTTTTACTTTTTCCATTTGCTCTTGCAAACTCTTTATCCCCTATAAAAACTGCCATCTCAAACTCCTTTTTGTGATCAGGTCCTTTAGAGCTTACCATCTTGTACTCTGGTATTACTCCAAAATGCTCCTGGGTAAACTCTTGCAGAGTTGTTTTATAATCTTTAAATATACTATCAAGATCTATTTTGGGATAGACCTCCTCAAGTAGCTTATAAGTTATCTCTTTTACTTTATCAAGTCCAACCTCAAGATAAATTGCTCCCATCAATGCCTCAAATGCATCTGATAGCAAAGATGGCTTCTCTCTTCCTTTGTTATGCTCCTCTGCAGTTGAAAGAAGAAGATATTCTCCTAGCTTTAGTTTTAAAGAGAGCTTTTTAAATCCCTCTTCATTAACTAAAGAGGCTCTCATTTTGGAGAGCTTACCCTCATTGATATTTGGAAACTTATGATAAAGATACTCTCCTACAACAAGATCTAAAACAGCATCTCCTAAAAATTCAAGTCTCTCATTATTTTTGCCCCTTTTATAGCTTTTATGAGTAAGTGCCTCGAGTATCAAAGCTTTATCTTTAAAGCGATACCCCAAGCACTCCTGCAATTTGTCCAATTTGTCCAATTTTTCTCCTTTTTTGTTTCGTGATTCGTGATTCGTAACTCGTGATTAGCAAAAGATTGAAAAGTCAAATGACTTTTCAATCACTAATCACTAATCACTAATCACTAATCAC
>JALVXV010000306.1 GCA_027038235.1 Campylobacterales bacterium
TATGGATATCTTGATACTGCATAATATCCATGATCATCATTATCTCATCGCTAGACATTTGGGCATTGGATATAAGATCATTTATCTTTTCAATAGCCTCTTTATTTGAGTTTAATCTCTCTTTAAATATATCTATATGAGGAAACTTTTGTACAAGTTTTTCAAAGATCTCTACATCTTTTTTTGCAACATCTAAAACCTCATTGGCATTATTTTCAACCTGCATAATAAAGTCACTAATAGCTTCAAGCTTATCAAAAATCTCAGTAGCTTTTACCTCAGAATCTCTTGTAACATCATCAAGCTGATCTACTACTTTGTGATCTTCTGTAGGAGGTGGAGGGGGCCAAGCACTCTCTCCATCAAGCTTATAATCTTCATCAGCTAAATCTTTTTCTTGTTTAGTTGTATCTTCATTGGACTCTTTTTGAGTATCTTCTGCTACATCCTCCTCTTCTAATTCATCATCAACTCCCTCAGCCATCAATGCATCCAATTCCTCTTGAGTCATTTTTCTCTCCTCATATATCTATAACGATACAGATTAATAAAAATATTCGTTATATTATATTATAATTTTGATTAAATTAAAATTGAGGATAAATATTGATAGTTGATCTACATAACCATACAACACTTTGCAATCATGCAAAAGGCAAAAATGAAGAGTATATCAAACAAGCCATCCAAAATGGCACAAAGTATTTTGGTTTTAGCGACCATGCCCCCATGAACTTTGATAAAAAATATCGCATGAGTTTTGCACAGATGAAGAAGTATGAAGAGGATATAAAAAAGCTTAAAGAGGAGTATAAAAAGAGGATAACAATTCTTTTAGGTTACGAGGTTGATTTTTTAGATGGCTATATCGATAAAAGGGTGCTAAATGCAAAAGTTGATTTCTTGATAGGATCAGTACACTTTTTAAAGGGTTGGGGTTTTGACAATCCAGAATTTATAGGACATTACAAATCAAAAGATATAGATAAAATATGGCAAGAGTATTTTGAAGCTATTACTCAAATGGCAAAGAGTGGCTATTTTGATGTTGTAGGGCATATAGATCTTATCAAAGTCTTTAACTATCTTCCCAAAAAAGAGATAAAACATATCGCCCATCAAGCAATAAAAGAGATAAAAAAAGCTAACTTAGTTGTAGAGTTAAATAGTGCTGGACTTAGAAAACCATGCAAGGAAATATATCCAGGAACTGCCATCATGGAGCTTTTAAGCGAATATGATATACCCATAACTCTCTCTTCAGATGCCCACCAGCCTAAAGATGTAGGATATGAAAAAGATAAATTGATAGCTTATGCTAAAAGTTATGGATATGAAAAATGTGCATATTTTATACAGAGAGATAGAAAAATGGTTAATTTTTAATCACCTTTTTTATAAGATCTGTATATTAAATATGTTACAATATCAATAAATAAATATTTCAAGGAGAATATATGGGCAAATTTGTAAACTCTATTGTTGAATTCTATGAATTTTGTGAAGAAAATGAGGTAAAGTATGTTGATTTTAGATTTACTGATATAAAGGGTGCTTGGCACCATATCACTTACAATCTAAGTGCAGTAAATGAAGAGATGTTAGCTGCAGGTATTCCATTTGATGGTAGCTCTATAGAGGCATGGCAGCCTATCAACAAGTCCGATATGATTTTAAAACCGGATGTGCCTACTGCATTTTTAGATCCCTTTACAGCAGATCCTACAATTATCGTTTTTTGCGATGTTTTTGATATATACAAGGGTGACTTGTATGAAAAATGTCCAAGAAGTATAGCAAAAAAAGCTCTTAAATATTTAAGAGAGTCTGGTATTGGTGATGAGGCATACTTTGGACCTGAAAATGAATTTTTCATCTTTGATAATGTCAAAATAAAAGATGATATAAATGCAGCCTCTTATGAAGTTGATTCAGCTGAGGGCGAGTGGAATGACAATACCTCTTTTATAGATGATTTAAATACAGGTCATAGACCTAGAACAAAGGGTGGATATTTTCCTGTTCAACCTATAGATTCTATGGTAGATTTAAGAGCTGAAATGATGCAAGTATTAGAAGAGGTTGGTCTTGAGGTTACTTTGGGTCACCATGAAGTTGCCCAAGCCCAAGCAGAGATGGGAGTAAAATTTGGCGATATTATAGAAGCAGCTGATAATGTTCAAAAGTATAAATATGTTGTAAAAATGGTAGCACACCTAAATGGTAAAACTGCAACATTTATGCCAAAACCTCTCTTTGGAGATAATGGAAATGGTATGCACACTCACCAATCTATCTGGAAAGATGGTAAAAACCTTTTTTATAAAGAGGGAGAGTATGCAAATATAAGTGAAACAGCAAGACACTATATAGGTGGTATTTTTAAACATGCTCATGCAGTTGCAGCCTTTACAAATGCATCAACAAACTCTTACAAGAGATTGATACCTGGATTTGAGGCTCCTAGTATTTTAACTTACTCAAGTCAAAATAGATCTGCAAGTTGTAGAATCCCTTATGGTTCAGGTGAAGGCTCTACTAGGATAGAGATGAGATTTCCAGATAGCACAGCTTGTCCATATCTTGCTTTTACTGCTATGCTTTTAGCTGGGCTTGATGGCATCAAAAATAAATATGAACCAGTTGGTCCAATGGATGAAGATCTATTTGAATTATCTTTGGCTGAAATAAGAGAAAAGGGTATTCCACAAATGCCTCACACTCTTAGAGAAGCACTTGAGGGTCTTATAAGAGATAATGACTTTTTAAAACCTGTTATGAGTGATCTTTTTATAGATACCTATCAGCACTACAAGTTTGAGACACAAGTATGGCCTGATGAGGCTAGACCTACAGCATTTGAGTTTAAAACCACATACTCTTGCTAGAAAAAGCTAAGAGCCTAGAGCTAAGAGCAGATGCTTTTACTTTAGGCTCATTAAAAAATCAATTTATCTCCCTCTTGCTGTATAGTTGTTGGTTTTGGTGGTTTTGAAATATCTGTAAAGTAGTAAGTTTTTTTACCTCTTCTAAACTTTTTTACACCTTTTGGAATATCAAATTTTCTCTTAGTCTCTGGATGTAATTTTAAATATCTACTCATAAAATACTTAAATACTGGAGCTGCCGCTCTACCACCTGCTTCTCCCTTTTTCATAGGTGTATTATCATCATTACCATACCAAGTAATCACCTCTATATCGGGTGAAAATCCACAAAACCATGCATCTATAAAATTATTTGTAGTTCCTGTTTTTCCAGCAGTTTCTAAACCCTTTATACGAGCTCTTCTACCAGTTCCTCTTAAAACTACATTTTTTAAAATATCGACTACTAAAAAGGCCTGTTTAGGTTCATTGATAACTTTCAAATCGGGCTTAAATAGCTCTTCATCTCCATACTTATTGACTATTTTTTTAATAAGTAGAGGTTTTACCATTGTTCCATAGTTGGAAAATAGAGTATATTTTGCTGCAAATTCATAAGGAGATATACCAAAGCTTCCTAAAGAGATAGAAAGATCATAAGGCACACCTTTAAAACCAAGTGATTTTAAATTTTTATGGACATTGCCTAAGCCAATTAAATTTACAAGGTTTATAGTAGCTAAGTTTCTTGAGTGAACTAGTGCATCTTCAAGTGTAATTAGACCCTCAAAGTTGTTTTCATAATTTCTTGGTGTCCAATCTTTATCTCTCTTTTCATCTTTATAAACTCTTGAAATATCAGGTATCAATGTTGCCTCATTATATCCTAAGTTTAGTGCAAGTTGATATATAAATGGTTTTATGCTTGAGCCGGGCTGTCTTTTGCTCTGTATGGCACGATTGTATTTGCTTTTTTGATAATCTACCCCTCCAACAAGTGCATAAACCTCACCAGTATGATTATCCATTGCAACTATTGCACCATTTAGAGTGCTATTTGTCTCATTTCCATCTCTTTTTAATATTTGATTATATCCAAATCTTAAAGCCTCTTTAGCTAAGTTTTGTAACTGCAAATCAATACTAAGATATATTTTATAGCCACCGGTTCTTATATCCTTATACCTTTTTGAAACCCTCTTTATAACTTCATCAACGACATAGGGGGCTTTATTTTGAGTAAGTGTATCATCATATACAATAGGTTTAGAACTAAGTGCCTTTTCATACTCTCTTTTATCTATCCATCCAAGTGTATAAAGTCTATTTATTACCATATTTGCTCTTGCAGTTGAGAGATCATAGTGTTTTGCTGGATTATATGAACTTGGGGCTTTTGGCAACCCTACTAACATAGCTATCTCTTTGAGATTAAGTTCAGATAAATTTTTATGAAAATATCCCTCACTAGCTGTTTTTATTCCATAGTAGCCATGACCAAAATAGACTTGATTGAGGTACCTTTCTATGATTTGCTCCTTGCTTAGTTTAGAATCTACTTTGATAGCTAACATCGCCTCTTTTATCTTTCTTATTATTGTCTTATTTCTAGTAAGTAGTGTATCTTTGACAAGTTGCTGAGTTAAAGTACTAGCACCTTCGACAAATTTCATCGCCTTTATATCTTTTATAGCCGCTCTAAATATTGCCTCAGGGTTAATTCCACTATGTTCAAAAAATAGAGTATCCTCTATGGCAACTAGTGATTCTATTACTCTTGGGGGAATATCTTTGTAGTTGACATATACTCTATTTTGTTTACCAAATATGTTAGCTATGAGCTTATCATTTCTATCAAAAATTTGTGTAGTTAGTTTTGGAGAGTAGTTAATAATCCTATCTGCATCAAATCTAATATCAGAATAAATCTTTAATAAAAAAGCACCGACCCCAATAACTGCAACAATAAACAGTGATACAATATATTTTAACATCTAAAACCTCTATTTTTAAAATTTGCCTCTATAAGTCTCTTTGTGTACTCTTGTTTTGGATTTGAGAGTATATCGTCAACTCTACCTCTTTCTACAATCTCTCCTCTATTTATAACTGCCATATCTTCACATAGCAATGATGAAGAACCGATATCATGAGTAACAAAAAGTATCTTAAAACCCATACTCTCTTGGAGTGATTTAATAAGCTTTAAAATCTGCTCTTTAAGATCACTATCAAGTGCAGTAGTTGGTTCATCAAGTAGTAGTATTTTGGGTCTATGTGAAAGTGCAATTGCGATGATAACCCTTTGGAGTTGTCCTCCGCTTAACTCACTAGGAAATCTCTCTTTTGCCCAAGATTGCAACCCTACTAATTGTAAAAGTTCATCTATCTCTTTGTCGCTTGAAAAAAAATTATCTTTTATCTTTGTCATAGGAGAGAGGGATGTAAAGGGGTTTTGTGGCACTAAAACTACACTCTTTCCTCTTTGCAATTTATACTCCCACTCATAATGAAACTCTGAGGTTAAATTTGAGGGTAACATTCCAAGAAGTGCCTTTAGTGTTAAGCTTTTGCCACTACCACTTTGACCTACAAGCACAAAGGAGTTTTTTATGGTAAAAGATATATCTACAAGAGCCTTTTTATCATCAAATATCTTTAACTCTTTAACTTGGAGATAGGTTGAAAAATCAATCCCAAGCTCTTGGCTCTTAGATCTTGGCTCTAAGCCCTCTTTACCCATTTGCACCTTTACTCCTTTACCCCTAAGACAAAAGCCTCAAGCTCTTTAAGTAGCTTAACAAACCATTTTTCACCAACTCTAGGAATTATCCTTAAGATCGGCTTTTTTACTGTCGGAGGTCTAATAGCACCTA
>JALVXV010000307.1 GCA_027038235.1 Campylobacterales bacterium
TTATTTGCTATCAATTCAAACTCTTTTTCTTTCATGCCTCTACTTGTAAGAGCAGGTGAACCTATCCTAATGCCACTTGTTACAAATGGACTTCTTGTTTCGCCCGGAACTGTATTTTTATTGACAGTTATCCCAGCATTTCCCAAAGCTATATCAGCATCTTTGCCACTAAAGCTCTTATCTAAAAATGATACCAAGATAAGATGATTGTCTGTTCCGCCACTTACTATATTATACCCTCTTTTTAATAAAACTTCAGCTAAAACTTTTGCATTTTTTTTCACCTGCTTTGCATACTCTTTCCAGCTAGGCTTTAGGTTGTACTTAAAACCTACCGCTTTAGCTGCAATGACATGTACTAAAGGTCCTCCTTGAATACCCGGAAAAATAGCACTATTTATCTTTTTTGCTATATCCTCATCATTTGATAGTATAAGTCCTCCTCTTGGACCTCTTAGGGTTTTATGAGTTGTAGTTGTTACAACATGGCAGTGAGGAAAAGGGTGAGGATGTTCACTAGCTACTACAAGACCTGCTATATGAGCTACATCGGCAAAAAGATATGCTCCAACCTCATCAGCTATCTCTCTAAATTTTTTAAAATCTATCTCTCTAGGATATGCACTTGCCCCACAAACTATAAGCTTTGGTTGGACAATTTTAGCTATCTTTCTTACCTCATCATAATCAATATATCCATCTTCATTTACTCCATAGAAAAAGCTTGAGTAAGTTTTGCCTGAACTACTTACTTTTGAGCCATGAGTTAAGTGTCCACCCTGACTTAGATCCATACCAAGTATCTTATCGTAAGGTTTTAAAAGGGCTTGATATACACCCTGATTTGCTTGAGAGCCTGAATTTGGCTGAACATTTGCAAAATTACAGTTAAAAAGTTTACAAGCTCTATCTATAGCTAATTGCTCTACTTTATCGGCATATTCGCATCCACCATAGTATCTCTTGTTTGGATAGCCTTCAGCATACTTGTTTGTAAATACACTACCCATAGCCTCCATGACAGCTGGATATGTAAAATTTTCACTAGCAATCATCTCAAGGTGTTCGCTTTGTCTTTTTAACTCCTCTTCACAAAGTGCATAAATATCAGGATCACTATCTTTTAAAAAACTCATTTATCTTCCTTTTCATCTTTTGATTTGGTTACAAGCGGTTTCATTGCTGGAAAAAGTATAACATCTCTAATAGAGTGTTGGTTGGTTAAAAGCATAACAAGTCTATCTATGCCTATACCTTCACCCGCGGTCGGAGGCATAGCATAGCATAAAGCCTTTACATAGTCCTCATCCATTTCATGAGCTTCATCATCTCCGGCATTTTTAGCTTCAATTTGAGACTTAAATCTCTCATATTGATCTTGTGGATCATTTAACTCATTAAATCCATTTGCTATCTCTTTTCCAGCACAAAAAAGTTCAAACCTTTCAGCAATATTTGGGTTTTTATCACTTCTTCTTGAAAGTGGGCTTATCTCTATAGGGAAATCTATGATAAAGGTAGGATTTATTAGCTTATCCTCTACAAAATTGTCAAAAAGTTCAGCCTTTAAATGTCCTAAATCACTCCTCTTGTTGACTTTGATATCTTTTTCTTTTAAAAAGTTAAGGATCTTCTCTTTATCATTTATAATATCACTTGGAATACCACCTATCTTTGTTAGTGAGTCATCATAGGTAACTTTTGCAAAAGGTGCTGAAAAGTCTATCTGCATATCTCCATAATTTATCACTTTATTAAGTCCAAGTCTATCTAAAATCGTCATAAAAAGCTCTTCAGTTAATGCCATTAGATCTTTATAGGTGTGATATGCCCAATAAAACTCTATCATGGTAAACTCTGGATTGTGAGTTAGATCCATGCCCTCATTTCTAAAGTTTCTATTTATCTCAAATACTGCTTCAAATCCACCTACAACCAATCTTTTTAGATAAAGTTCAGGTGCAATTCTAAGGTATCTTTCAACCCCCAAAGCATTGTGATATGTTATAAAAGGTTTTGCATTTGCTCCACCGGCAATAGGGTGCATCATCGGAGT
Organism: Campylobacterales bacterium; assembly: GCA_027038235.1. Taxonomy (GTDB): domain Bacteria; phylum Campylobacterota; class Campylobacteria; order Campylobacterales; family JALSKU01; genus JALSKU01. The sequence continues at coordinate 2,057 of JALVXV010000307.1, forward strand.
TTCGACTTCTAAAAAGTTTTTGTTTTCAAAAAATGACCTTATAGTGCTTACTATGATACTTCTAGTTTTGAAAACCTTCTTAACATCGCTATTCATTATCATATCAAGGTATCTTTGTCTATATCTAAGCTCTTTATCGCTAAGTCCATGAAATTTTTCTGGAAGTGGTGTGATAGCTTTGGTAACCAAGCTTAACTCTTTAGCATGTAGAGTAAGCTCTCCTGTTTTAGTAATAAAAGCAAAGCCACATACCTTGATAATATCACCTACTTCAATATACTTTTTTATATCTTTAAACCATTTTGCCCCTAGTGCATCTTTGCTGATATAAACTTGCAGTAAACCTTCACTATCTTCTATCTTTAAAAAGGCAGCTTTTCCCATAAGTCTTAAAAATTTTATCCTACCATTTACACAGCCAAGCGAGTTTTCATCTCTTTTTTCTTCACTTTGTAAAACATAGGAGAATTTATCCAAAAACTCTTTGGTTGACAACTCTTTTGAGATGTTGTGAGGATATGGATTTATCCCCTTTTGTCTTAACTCATTTGCCTTTTGAACTCTTTGGAGTTCATACTCATTTAAATCCAATTTCTTCCTTTATGAATATTTTAATTTTTTTCTACACTCTTTACAGATACCATGAAGTTGTAAGGAGTGGCTTTTTATCAAAAAGTGATACTCTTTAGCGATCTCAAGTTGCCTCTGTTCTATCTGTTCATCTTCAAACTCTATAATAGTCCCACACATATCACAAATAAGGTGATCATGGTGAGGCTTTATGGCTATTTCATACTTTTTGCCAGATTGTCCAAAAGAGATAGAAGTTATCATCTTTGACTCTTCTAAAAGGTTTAAAGTCCTATAGATCGTAGCTATACCTATGTTTAATTTTGGATACTCATTTTTTATCTGCAGATATAACTCTTCAGGTGTAAAATGCTTATTGTATCTATATAAAATCTCTAAAACTACCTCTCTTTGTTTGGTATATTTAAGACTATTTCTCTTTAAAGTATCTTTAAAATATAAAATAAGCTCATCATAAGTAAATTTAAGCAATTTTTATTTCCTAAATATATTACTTTTCATTGCTACTATTATTATCAGTAGAAATTACCTCTTTTATAGGTTGTATAATAACCTTTTTATCATTATCAAGCTTGAATTTTACTATATACTTTCCACTTTTTATAAGATATGGATATATGTATGAATTTTGTAACTTGCTATCTATAGTACCTTTAAAAATTTCCATACTTCTTAAGGCATAAACTAAAACTGAAAAGATTAGAAAAATTTTAAGCGAACCTACTAAAAAGCCTAGTATTCTATTTAATAGCCCTAGTCCACTTAAACCCATAAGTTTTGTAAATAAAAATCCTATAAAAATTGAGGCTAACCAAAAAGCTAAAAGAGCTACTAAAAAACCTATGAAATAGATAGAAGATCTATTTGCGATATGGTATATAGAGCTATCTATCAACTCTCCAACATTTTGAGCATATCTTGAAGCTACAAATATACCACCAACGATACCAACAAGTCCAAAGACCTCCTTTACAAGCCCATTGAACAAGCCTTTTACACCAAAGATAAGTAGTAAAACTCCAATCCCAAGATCAAAAAAAGAGATATTTTCCATCATTTAGTTACCACCTTATTTTTTCCTTCCTCTTTTGCCTTATACAAAGCTTCATCAGCTCTTTCTATAATGCTTTCAACAGTATCATTTTGTATATGCTCTGTAGCACCGCCACTCATTGTGATATGAATAGTGGAGTTTTTATATCTTAACTTACTTTCACTAATAATTTTTAAAACTCTTTTAGCTATCTTTTGGGCCTCATCCAATTCAATTCTGTTTAAGACGACAACAAATTCATCACCACCAAATCTATAACTTTTTACTTCACTTCTAAGATTGTTTTGAAGTACTTTTGCTATGTAAATAAGAGTTTTATCTCCAGCAACATGACCATAGTTATCATTTATCTTTTTAAAATCATCCAAATCAAACATAATAATAGAAAGATCAAGCTTTTTATCTTTACCAAATTCAAGTATCCTCTCTAAATCTCTAAAGAGTGCTCTTTTGTTGTAGAGTTTTGTTAGAGGATCTATATTTGATTCTTTTTCAAGTAGTAGTATCTCCTCTTGTAGCCTAATGATAGTCTTATCAGCCTCTTTTAGAGTATAAATTAGATTTTTATGAAACTCATCAAAGCTCTTTATCAGCTTTGTATAATCAAAATCCTCTAAATCTTTTGTAATCTTATTTAAATCTATAGAGCTTTTTTTGATATGTTCATTTGTCTTACTGAACTCCTTTATAGACTCTTTAGCTATACTATAGCAACTATCTACTACTTTATGATCTTTTATATTTATGATAGATTCTATAAGATATGAATTTTTTTTCATAAGAGAATCGATCTTTTTATCCCTTTTTGCTTTTAATATCTCTATAAATGAGTCTTGATAATACTTTGGATATGGAGGGATATCCAACTCCTTTAAGTGTTTAAAAACACTATCGCCTACCTCTTTAATGTAGTCATTAAGCTCTGTATCTTTCACTTTTTTCCTTTTTAAACCCACTTACTGATAAGATAAGCCTATGAGATTAGCCAACTCTTGAGGTTGTGTTGAGTATCTTAGGGCAGTTTCTCTATCTATTAAGTTAAGGTCAATAGCATCCACCATTGATTGTGTTTGTGTTCTCATGCCAGATTTCATTTGATTTAATTGCATTTGTGAATAGATTTGGTGCAATTTATTCTCTCTTATTAGATTTGATATAGCAGAGTTTGTTAAAAGTATCTCAAGTATTGCTACCCTGCCACCTCCAAGCTTTGGAAGTAGGCTTTGAGATATGATAGCTGTCAATGATGTTGAGAGCATATTTCTTACTTGTACCTGCTCTCCACCTTCAAAACTATCAACTATTCTATTGACTGTTTGTACTGCAGAGTTTGTATGCAAAGTAGCAAATACAAGGTGTCCTGTTTCTGCAGCGGTTATAGCTGTAGATATGGTCTCTCTATCTCTCATCTCACCAACCAAGATAACATCAGGATCTTCCCTTAGAGAGAACTTTAAACCATTTGCAAAGCTATAGGTGTCAACTCCAACATTTCTATGTGAAAAGAGAGACTTTTTATTTTGATGAATAAATTCCACAGGATCTTCTATGGTAATGATATGTTTTGCCTCAGTTATATTTATCTCATTTAGCATAGCTGCTAGTGTAGTTGATTTACCACTTCCTGTTGGTCCTGTTACTAGTATAAGACCCTTCTCCTTTTTGACAATCTTTTTGAAAATTTCAGGAAGTTTTAATTCGTCTAAAGATGGTATCTCAGTTGGAATAGTTCTAAATGCTGCTGCTAAAATACCATTCATAGTATAGTAGTAGTTACCCCTAAATCTTCCTATATTTGGAAGTTCTATAGCAAAGTCTAGCTCTCTTTGCTCTTCAAGCTCCTTTTTTTGTTTGTCAGTTATCAAGGTATAACACATCGCCTCTATAGCTTGACCTGTAAGTTTTGGCAAATCAAGTGGAGTCAATTTGCCATCTATTCTTATCTGTGGTTCACTTCTACTTACAAGGTGTAAGTCAGAGGCTTTATACTC
>JALVXV010000308.1 GCA_027038235.1 Campylobacterales bacterium
AGATCAAATCTAAGCTCTCTTAATTTTTCAAAATTTTCATCTTTTTTTATCTCATCTTTTTGTTTATCATACTCTTTTAATTTTTTTTGGACTTCAAATTCGCTTAGTTTTACTAAAATCTCTTTCTGCTTTTTTAGTATCTTTTTGCCCTCATTGGTTATCTTTAAACTTCCAAACTCTTTATCTATGCTTAAAGCTTCACTATCAAGCAGCCTTTCATAGATGATATTCCACTGCTCTTTTGAAAGCTCTTTCCCTATACCGTAAACTGAAAGCTTATCATGCGAAAAATCCATAATCCTTTTTGCTTTTGAGCCTCTTAAAACATCTATGATATAGTTTGAGCCAAACCTTTCACCGGTTCTTAAAATTGCTGATAAAAATTTTTGTGCTTCAATAGTTACATCTTTAAACTCTTCATCACTTTCTTGACAATTATCGCAAAGAGTTTCACACTCATCTACTTCATCTCCAAAATACTCAGCTATCATTTGGTGTCTGCATTTGGAGCTTATGGCATAGCGGTACATTTTATCTATCTTTTGATACATATTTTGTTTATAGGGTGAGTTAGGCAACTCATCTATAAAAGCTCTTTTACTTATCTCGTCAGCTTTGGAGTACAAAAGCAAAGTATCACTTATAAGCCCATCTCTACCCGCTCGTCCTATCTCTTGGAAATAATTTTCCAATGTTTTTGGCATAGAGGTATGCAAAACAAATCGGATATTTGGCTTATCTATTCCCATGCCAAAAGCTATCGTTGCTACTATGATTTTAATATCTTCATTCTTAAAAGCTTTAAAAATTGTATCTCTTTTTTTTGAGTCTAGTCCTGCATGATAAGCTGCACACTTATAGCCTTTTTCATTTAAAAAATGTGCAAGTTTTTCACTCTCTTTTCTTGTAAAGCAGTAAATTATTCCGCACTCATCTTTGTGAAGATTTAAAAATTCTATCACTTGCTCTTTAGCATTTGATACTTTTCTCTTTGCTCTTATGATGAGGTTATCTCTAACGGTTTTAGCTCTTAAGAGTTGAGTTGAGGGTATCTGCAAAGTTTTTAGTATATCTTCTTGTACCTCTTTGGTTGCAGTTGCCGTAAATGCACTAATAGGCACCCCATTAAACCACTCTTTTAAATGTTTTAATTTTCTATAATCACTTCTAAACTCATGTCCCCATTCACTTACACAGTGAGCCTCATCTATAACAAAAAAGTTGATATTTGCTTTTTTTAAGATTTGTAAAAAGTAACTGTTTGCAAATCTTTCAGGTGCAATATATAAAAGTTTTAAGCTTCCACTTAAAAGCTCTTTTATGGTATCGTCATTTTCAGTATTGGTTTGATTTGAACTTATCATTTTAGCATTTATGCCGTTTAGTTTTAGTGAACTTACCTGATCTTGCATAAGAGCTATAAGAGGAGAAATGACTACCGTAACTCCATCCATCAAAAGAGTAGGAAGTTGATAGATGAGAGATTTGCCGCTTCCGGTAGGTAGCACCACTAAAAGGTCTCTATGGGATAGTATCTCATTGATAGCTTTTTCTTGTATAGGCTTAAACTCATTGAAACCGAATTTTTCTTTTAAAATTTTTTTCATAAAAGGATTATAGCTAAAAAAAGCTAAAGGGTATCACCTATTGTTAGAGATGCCCTAAAACTCATATAGAACTATTTTTATCTTTTTCCTTGAAAAAGAGTGTAAAATATGATAAAATATTTGTCATATATTTGACAAAGGTATGACGATGAGTAAGGTTTATGGAACTAGGGAAATTGTTCGCAATCCATCACTACTGAGGATAGATCCAAACGAAAGTTTTATCATTGAGGATAAAAAAGCTCACAATCAATTAGGTGTTTATTTAGGCAACCAATTGGCAAAAGAGTTTTTTGAATACAAACAAAGAGAAAAGCTTTTAAAATCCGCAAAAAAGATCAAAGAAAGTGCAAAGCTTGAAAATACTCTTTTAGAAGCAAGTATAGATGATGAATTACAATAGAGGCGATATAGTCCTTGTCAATTTCAATTCTCAAAAAAAGAGTGAGGAAGTTGCCAAAGTCCGTCAAGCTATCATTGTTTCAGATAGTGAATTAAATGATATATTGGATTTGGTTAGTGTCGTAGCTTTGACAACCAATCTTATCAATGATGCCGAGCCTCTACGAATCAGAATATCAAAAAGAGAAAATCTTCATAAAGATAGCGATGCAATGATAGAGCAACTTAGAAGTGTTTCAAAAAGTCGTATAGTTCAAAAAGTAGGAGTAGTAAGTAAAGGTGAAATGCAAAAGATAGAATATGGCATAAAAAAGATGCTAAATCTTTAAAAGGATAAAACAATGCAAGCAAAGATACTATTTGGTAGTAAAGAGGTTACAAAAGAGGAGTGGGTAGAGATAAAAAATCTATATAAAAATAATCAATGTATCCAAGTTGTGATGAAGAGGATGCCAAAAAGGCTCTTTTTATAGCAAAAGAGGCTTTTAAAGAGGCTAAACAGACAAAACTATCCCAGAGGATAAAGTGGCTTGAAGATGTGGTAGATAGACTACAAAAAAAGAGAGATGTATAGAGACTATCAAGCTTACTATATCAGCTGCGATTGAATTACATGGCAAGACTTTTAACTCTGATGCTATGCCAAGCGGTAAAAAGAGTATGGGTTTTTAGTTAAAAGTAAAGTTCTGACTCCCCTTGGTATTGATTTTATGTTATAATGTTAAAAATCAAAAAAAGGATCTATTATGCCACTTATGTTCAATTCAAATTTTATACAATTTTATGATTTTTTTGATATAGCGATAGAAGCATATAAAAATTCTCAAAAATATATATACAATAAAATACTTAATGCTCTAAATAATCAACTACATACTGCATATATAGATCTAGAAAAATTTTCTCTTAGTATTGATGATGTTGAAAATATATATGCTTTTGATTTGGCTAATATGTATGATAATTTTCTTGATTCTGTGGAAAATATTAAAATTTTCAAAAGAAATATATCCAAATATAAAAGTAATGATTTTGAAATGGTAAATCTCTATAATACTGCAGATAAAATGCACAATCTACTTTTAGAGATCTTAGATAAAATTGCCTATAAAGAGATAAATATACTAAAAAAAGATAAAAATGTCGCATAATGGAATATACCTATACTACTTCATTTAAAAGAACTGTAAAAAAGATCATTGATAGAGGTTCATTAAAAAGTTTACACCTTGATAAAACATTAGAAATTTTTTTATCTAATCATTTAGACAATAGGTTGCATTTTAAAAAGATAGTATGTAAGAGCGATAAAAATAGACACTCTATAAGAATCATAAATACAAGCTATCGTATTATTTTTACTATTTTGGACAGCACAGCATATCTTATATGTGTATGTGATCATGATGATTATGATAGACGAAATAGAAATTGTTAGCATAAAATATTAAGGATAAAACAATGCAAGCAAAGATACTATTTGGTAGTAAAGAGGTTACAAAAGAGGAGTGGGTAGAGATAAAAAATCCATATAAAAATAAGATAGTCTCAATGTATCCAAGTTGTGATGAAGAGGATGCCAAAAAGGCTCTTTTTATAGCAAAAGAGGCTTTTAAAGAGGCTAAACAGACAAAATTATCCCAGAGGGTAAAATGGCTTGAAGATGTGGTAGATAGACTTCAAAAAAAGAGAGAGGAGTTTGCAAAAACTATTACTGATGAAGTAGGCAAACCTTTAAAATTTTCCCTTATAGAGGTTGATAGATGTATAGAGACTATCAAGCTTACTATATCAGCTGCGATTGAATTACACGGTGAGACTTTTAACTCTGATGCTATGCCAAGCGGTAAAAAGAGTATGAGCTTTTTCAAAAGAGTGCCTGTAGGTGTAGTAGTAGCTATCACCCCATTTAACTTTCCTCTAAATTTGGTAGCCCACAAAATTGTCCCAGCTCTTGCTATGGGAAATAGTGTAGTTTTAAAGCCGACTCCAGAAGCTCCTCTTATAGCATATAAATTTGCTAAGCTTTTTTATGAGAGTAGATATGCTATAAAAGATGCTTTGAGTGTGGTTTACGGGGATGCCGAAGTGGGTGGAGCATTGGTAAGTAGTGATATTCCAAGAGTTATAAGCTTTACCGGAAGTGTACCTGTGGGAAAAATTATCACAAAAAATGCAGGTATCAAAAAGGTATGTTTAGAGCTTGGTGGAAATGCTGCTACTTTTATAGAAAAGAGTTGCGATGTAGCAGATGCGGCTAAAAAGTGTGCAGTTGCCTCTTTTTATAACTCTGGTCAAGTTTGTATCTCACTTCAAAGAATTTATCTCCAAGATGAGATTTATGATGAGTTTGCTAAAGAGTTGGTAAGTGAAACTCAAAAATTAACTATTGGCGATCCTTATGATAAAGAGACTTTTATAGGTCCTCTTATAAGCTTAGATGCGGTTTTTAGAGCAAAAAGTTGGGTAGAGAGTGCTATAAAAGAGGGTGCAAAACTGCTATGCGGTAACAAAAACCAAGATAGGATATTTTATCCAACTATTTTAGGTGATGTAACAGATGAGATGAAGATAGTGTGTGAAGAGGTTTTTGCTCCTATTGTTTCGCTCGTAAAGGTAAAAGATTTTGATGAGGCACTTAAAAAGATAAACAACTCCCCTTATGGACTTCAGTACTCTATCTTTACTAATGATTTAAATTTAACTAAAAGAGCAATAGAAGAGTTTGAGTGTGGTGGAGTAGTTATCAATGATATTCCCACCCTTAGGTTTGATATACAGCCTTATGGAGGAGTAAAATTAAGCGGAGTAGGAAGAGAGGGGCCAAAATATGCCCTTGAGGAGTTTAGTGATATTAAATCTATAGTGATATGTTAAAAATGCTTTTTAAAAAGCATTAATTTTTTATCAATAACTCTCTTTTGCTTATCTGTACTTTTTGTTTTAAGAAGATTATACCACCTTGTAGTAACCTTTTTATATCCCATAGCAGATGATATATCGATAATCTTTTTTATATCATCTCTTGATAGTCTCCTTTTTATAAGAGAGGCTGCTATGATCTTTGAATCACTATTTTTGATCTCAAATAGAGCTTTAGTGGCTGCATCAAAATTTTTTCTTTTTAGATAATTTGCAAAATCTCTATAACTTTTAGGCAATAAAGAGGTGTCAAGTTTTTGAAATTTACCTGTGATAAAAAGGTAGTAATTTTCCAAATCTTTATCGCTAACAAGCTCTTTGATCTGTAGATATTCACTACAATTATCATCTATAAGCATCGCTTTATGTAGTGCACACTCACCAAGATATATCTTAGCTATAGAGTTTATATCTGAACCCTCTTTTGCACTTTGCAAAGCTCTTTTTAGCTCTACACTTGCTAGTCTTGTTTTACCTTGAAGATAATATTTTTTAAAGCTATCAAATGAGTTAGATGCATCTACTCTATATTTGTATCTATTATCTGTTTTAAAAGAGCAACCTACAAACAAAAGAGATGCAATCAACAATACATATCTTAATCTCATGGCAGTTTAACCTTTTTATTATTGTTTTCTATCAATGAATTTACCTTATTTAATAGACTATTTGCTTTATCAACTCCTAAAAGTATCTGCTCTTTTAAAAGAACTATATCTTT
>JALVXV010000309.1 GCA_027038235.1 Campylobacterales bacterium
GGTATCTGATAGAGCCTTTTTTTCTCATCATTTAGTTTAGGAAGACATGCTATAAGACCTTTAGTGTATGGATGTTTAGGATCAAAAATTATCTCCTCTTTACTTCCATACTCTACTATTCTTCCTGCATACATCACAGCTATATCATCGCAAAGTTGAGAGACTACTGCAATATCATGGGTAATAAGTATCAAAGATGAGCCAAAGTCAAGGCTTAGTTTTTTCATAAGATAGAGTATTTGAGCCTGTATGGTAACATCAAGAGCAGTTGTTGGTTCATCTGCTATAAGGAGTTTTGGGTTGTTTAAAAGTGCCATTGCTATAACTACTCTTTGTTTCATACCACCTGAGAGTTGATGAGGATAGCTTGACATCCTCTTTTTAGCTGCTGGTAAACCTACTCTTTTTAATATCTCAACACACTCATCCCATGCCTCTTTTTTTGTTATGTTTTTTCTATGATAGAGTATAGCCTCCATAAGTTGTTCACCTATACTTATTACAGGATTGAGAGAGGTTTGAGGGTCTTGAAATATCATCGCTATATCATCTCCTCTGATTTTTTGTAGCTCCTTTTCTGAAAGCTTTACCAAATCTTTTCCATCAAAAAGTATCTCACCGCTTACTATTTTGCCCGGCTTATCTATGAGATTTATGATAGAAAAACCAGTTATTGATTTACCTGCACCGCTCTCTCCTACTATCCCTAAAATCTTTCCCTTCTCTATAGAAAAGCTTATCCCATCAACCGACTTTACTACTCCATTTCTTGTAAAAAAGTGTGTTTTTAAATTTTTAACTTCAAGTAGTGCCATTATCTTTTTAACCTCGGATTCATAATATCTCTCATCCTATCACCTATCAAGTTTATAGAGATAATCAGTATCATCAAGAGTATGCCCGGATACACTGAAGCCCACCAATATCCACTAAAAAGTACTTGATAACCATTTGATATGAGAGATCCCAAAGAGGGCTTAGTGATAGGAACTCCAAGACCCAAAAAGCTTAAAGTTGCCTCAAGTATGATAGCATTTGCTATCCTTACTGTTGCTATGACGATGATAGGTGCGGTGACATTTGGCATAATTTCACCAAAAATTATACTCATATTTCTCATACCCAAAGCCTTTGCTGATTGGGAGTAATCTTTCTCTTTTTCTGAGAGTACTACTCCTCTAGCAGTTCTTGCATAATATACCCAGTTTACTATAGTTATAGCTATTATGATTTTGCCTACACCTTGACCCCATAAGGCCATGATGATAAGAGCTATCAAAATAGCTGGAAATGAGAGCTGGATGTCAGCTATCCTCATTATGATAGTATCTACCCAACCACCATAATATCCAGATATAAGTCCTAGCGAAAAACCTATAATGACAGAAAGCACAGTACTTGCTACACCAACATAAAGAGATACCCTAAGTCCATAAAGCATAGCTGAGTATATATCTCTTCCTTGCTCATCTGTTCCTAGCCAAAACTGATCTCCTGGGGCTTTAAAGCTATTTTCAAGATATAGCTGAGAGAGATCATAGGGATTTTGATAAGAAAATATAGAGGGAAAAAGTGCAAGAATAACAAGCACGATAAGCACTATAAGCCCTGCTGTAGCTAACTTATCCTCAAAAAATTCCTGAACTAACTCATTTTTAAATAGTTTCATTACACTCTCACTCTAGGATCTATAAATGTATATAAAATATCAACTATAAAATTGATAGCAACAAATATAAAAGATATAACGAGTAGATATGCTACGACTATGGGTCTATCGAGATTTTGGATGGAGTCGATTATGAGTTTTCCGGTACCTGGCCAGGCAAAGATGGTCTCTGTAACAATAGTAAAAGCAACAAGTTGACCAAATTGGATACCGATAACTGTTATCAAAGGTATAAGACTATTTTTTAGAGCATGATAGTAAACTACAACCTTTTTAGGAACCCCTTTAGCAGTAGCTAATTTTATATAATCTTGCATCAATACTTCCATCATACCAGTTCTAGTAAGCCTTAATATAAGAGCCAATTGAAAAAATGCAAGAGTAAGTACCGGCATGATAAGATGCTTGATGCCATCCCAACTAAAAGCACTTGTAAACCATACCACTTCACCTCTTCCTGAAGAGGGTAAAACCCCTAAAATAACGGAAAATATAAGTACTAGCACCATGCCAGTCCAAAAAACGGGTACTGAAATTCCTGTCAAAGAAAAAAACATAATAAGTTTACTATACCATGAATTAGGCTTTATAGAGGCTATAACACCTAAAGGGATACCTAACAGTATAGAGACTATCATGGCAATTACCGAAAGCTCTAAAGTCGCTGGTAATCTCTCAAATACCACTTGAAGTGCTGGTTGTCCATATACAAATGAATTACCCAAGTTTCCTTTGGCTACATTTTTTAAAAAAGCTTCATACTGTTTTATAAATGATTGATCTAGCCCTAGTGCATGTTGCATAGCTATAACATCTTGCTGAGTTGCATCAGGAGGCAAAAGAAGCTGCACAGGGTCTCCTGCTTTGAACATGATAAAAAACACTATGAAACTTATCACCAACATCACAATGGCCGAGTGAAAAAGTCTATTTAAAATGTATTTAAACATTATCTACCTCATTGAAGATGAGGAGTCCTCTAAAAGGACTCCTAAAAATTTATTTGATATCAAAAGCCCATATCTTGCTATCAGTTCTTGGAGTAAAATCAACCTTTTTACTACTAGCATAGATATCAACTTGATAGTGCAATGGAATATATCCTTGATCTTCAATTAGAGCTATTTTTTGAGCCTCTCTCATCTGCTTAACTCTATCTTCTGGATTCATATTAGCATCGCTCTCTTCGATAAGCTTATCAACTCTTGGATCTGAAAATTTACCATTATTATATCTTCCATACCCCTTTTTATCATCTTTTGAGTGAACAACACCATCAAGCATAGAGCTACCATCTCCATCACTACTAGCCCAACCTATTAGGAAAAAGCTCGTATCTTGTTTTGCTGTTCTTGGAAAGAAAGAGGACTTTGGAGTGGCATTTACTTTGACTTTTATACCTATCTTAGCCAAAGATGAAGCAACTGCTTGAGCAATTTGTGCATCATTGATATATCTATTGTTTGGTGCATCAAGTCTTACTTCAAAGCCATTTGGATATCCAGCTTTTGCAAGTAACTCTTTTGCCTTTTTAGGATCATATTTGACTCTTTTTATGCTTGGGTCATACCCCACTACAACACTTGGATGAAACTGTCCAGCAGGTTTTGCAAAGCCTTTCATGATATACTTGATGATGGCATCTTCATTTACACCATAATATATCGCTCTTCTTACATTGACATTTAAGAATGGATTTTTACCATCATGAGTTTTGACATAGGGTGATTTTTCTCTAAATTGATCCATCTGCAAATAGATAAGTCTAAGACCGGGTTTTATAAAAAAGTTTAGTTTGGGGTTATTTTTTATCCTATTTACATCCACGACCGGAACTCTATTGATGATATCAACTTCACCACTAAGTATAGCAGCAGTTCTAGTAGCATTGTTTGAAAGAACTCTAAAGATGACATCATCATATTTTGGTTTGCCCATCCAGTACTCTTTGTTTGCTTTTAGTTTGATCTGATCACCTTTTCTCCACAATACAAATTTGTATGGACCAGTACCGATAGGGTGTAAGCCTATCCACTCATCACTTTTGCCCTCAACTGTCTCTTTATCAAGTATATTGACATAAGTTAGTTTTCTTAAAAATACTGGAAAAGCTTTTTTTGTGATAAATTTAACGGTATAATCATCAATCTTTTCAACCTTTTCAAACATTGAGACTTTACCTTTGAAACCGGACTTGTTCCAATTTTTAACTCTGTCAAATGAGAAGATAACATCATCAGCATTGAATGTATTGCCGTTATGAAATTTGACACCTTTTCTTAGCTTTATTATCCACTCAGTTGGTTTTGGATTGCTCCAAGATACTGCTAAGTCAGGATGGACTTTAATATTTGCATCAAACCTTACTAATGGATCAAAGATATTAGAGAGGATTGAGTTTGTTGCAGTTTCGTTAAAAGCCTGAGGATCCATAGTATATGCACCCGAGGCTATACCTACTTTTAAAGTTTTTGCTACACCTATTGAGCCTATGAGGGCTAATGAAGTGAGTACGATAGAAAATTTTTTCATTATTTCTCCTTTTTCTATGTGTAAAATATATATCCTTAGCTATTGCCAAAGAACCTTAAACTATCCATACAAATTATATAGATATAACTTGCAAAGAGAGTTTTGTTATATCAATTTTTCTATAAATTTTACAAAATGCTCTATCTTTTTTGGAATACTCTCTTTTATAGTAAACTCTTTTGTAGTATGTGAAAAATTCCCTACTGCTCCAAGACCATCAAGGCAGGGCACTCCAAAATCTGATAAGATATTAGCATCACTTCCTCCACCTGTTGCTGTCTCATTACACTTTATCCCTATCTCATCTGCTGTTTGTTTGTATAATTTATACAACTCTTGTGAGGCAGGAGTTTTCTCAAGCGGTACTTTTTGGTGTTCTATAGTATAAGAGATCTCTGTACCCTCATCATTTGGTTCATATAATATATTTTCAAAATCCTTCATGATTTGTCTATATTGCTCTTTTTTGACATACCTTATATCAACCCCTATCTTGCAAAAAGGAGCTACTGTATTTTTTACAATGCCTCCTTGTATTACATTGCATCCCAAAGTTATACCATTTTTAAAATCATTCAATCTATTTAATTTTAGGATAATTTTTGCTGCAGTAGTGATGGCATTGATACCCTTTTGAGGCTCTACTCCAGCATGAGCAGCTTTGCCTTTTATATCTATATCTAAAGATATTCCTCCTTTTCTTGCAGTTACTATACTATATCCATCTACTCTACAAGATTCAAAGACAAATCCTGCTTTTGCTTTGGAAAATTCATTTTTCATTATATCCAAAGAGTCATATGAACCTATCTCTTCATCAGAATTAAAAAGTATCTTTATAGGAAGATTTCTATTTGGGTAGAGCTTTTTAAGTATAGCTAAAGAGTAAAGAGCAACTATAAGTCCGCTTTTCATGTCATTAGTGCCAGGACCATAATATATGCCATCTCTCTCTTGTATATTTAAAAAGCCACTTTCTAGGGAGTGGACAGTATCAAAATGACCTATTAGAGCATAAAAATCTCTCTCTAACTCTTTGTTAAATATCAGATGGGGTCTCTCTTTTTTTGGCGAATAGACTTTATCAAGCTTTATGCCATGTTTTAGTCCAATAGCTTGAAGAGTGTGTGCGACTCTCTCTAACCCCTCTATATTTTGAGAAAAGCTATTTATATTAACCAAATCTTCAAAATCTTTATATATCTCTTTTTCTAACTCTTTGATATATTTTACAACTCTATCATCCATAAAAATCCTTTATTCTGTTTGATAGTATGGCATAAATTATGTTAATACACTCTTAAAAACGAACAATTTTAGAACAATTTTGATTTGGGTTAATAAGTTAAATTGGGGTTATTTTTTATCTAAAAGCACAAAAAAGATTTTGTTCTAACTTTAACAATCTCTTCTTGATAGCCAACCCG
>JALVXV010000310.1 GCA_027038235.1 Campylobacterales bacterium
ATTTTTGTTGCCTATATTGTTGTTTTCAACAGAGGTTAAGGATATTATAAAGGGTATTGATAACTCACTACTAATAAAATCGAGTAAAATCAAAACAGAGGCTTTAAAAAAAATGGTTGGATTTTATGAGGGAAAAAGTTATCCAAGTGTTGATATCGATTTTAAAGCTATAAGATTGAAAGATACACCAACAGCTACCTTTCATCTTCCATTAACTCCACCTATAGCTTCACCTATTGGTACAAAAAGTGATCTCTCTTTAGAGCTTGGTTTTGTCTATCCCCTCTTTACAGGATATGCTACTTCAAACATGATTAAAAAGGCAAAGCTTGAAGTGATCAAATCAAAACTAAAAACTAAAAACCTAAAAAGGGAGTTATATCTAAAATCTATACTACTTTATAGTAATATCTATGCTCTTTCAAGTGCAATAAGTGCAACAAAAGAGGCTATCAAAGCTCTTGATATATCTTTGAAAAAGGCTGAAAAACTGTATAAAAATGATCTCTTAGATCAAAGTGAAGTTTACAATATAAAAGCAAAAAGGTATAATGAGATAGCTACTATGGAGACTCTAAAATCAAAAAGAGATAAACTTGTTAATACTCTATTTTATATAAGTGGTGTAAATATCAAAAGTGATTTGAAGTTAAGCAATACTGTTAAGCTAACAGATAAAAACAGTATCATAAGATATGCTTTAAAAAATAGAGAAGATATAAAGATTTTGAAAAAGGAGCTTGATATTGGCGATAAAGAGATAAAATTGGCAAAAAGTAAATTTTATCCTACTGTTGCTATCGTAGGCGGGATTAAAAAAAGAGGCAACAATCTAAAACTCAATGGCAATGGCTATAGAAATGGTGATGAGAGCTATATTGGTATTGGTATAAAGTGGAATATATTTGATGGATTTTCTAAAGATAGAGCAACCCAGGCATCAAAACTAAAAAAGAGGGCTATATTGCTTTATCTAAATGACTATACAAAAAAGATAAGAACCAATATAGAAAACTCATTTTCTACTCTAAAATCTCTAAAAGCAAAACTATCTGCTGCAAAAGAGCAACTTAAAAGTCAAAAGGAGTACTATAAACTTGTCAAAGGAAGGTTTGAAAATGCACTAAGTTCGGCAGATGAGCTAAGTAGAGCTATAGCAACTTTAGCAAAAGCAAAAGCAAACCTCAAGCAGTATAAAGCTAAAATATTTTTTCAAAAATATAAAATCATTTTACAAGCAGGATTAAAAAAATTTGAGGATAATTTTTGAAAAGAGCTTTGTATGTAGTAGTTGCTATTTTATTAGTCATTTTAGCTTATGTAGGAGTTTATAGCTATCTAAAAGTAGGTGGAGTAAAAATAGTTGAGGATAAAACCAAAACCATCACAAAGCAAGATGAGATATATCTTCACTATAGGATTTTAAATAAAAGATTGCTAAATGATTATGGGATAGATTTGAGAGTTTTAATCGATAATGATATAAAAGATGTAGATAAATTTTTAAAAAAGAAACTAGACGATATAAAAAAACATCCAAGAAAAGAGGCAAAAGATTTTATATTTGTTTTAGCTAATGTCAAAGATGGATATGTCAAGGTAGTAAGTACACAAGCAAAATATAAGGCAATATTAAAAAACAAAGATATAAGCAATATAAAGCAGTTTATTATAGCCATAGAGGATGATTTGTTAGAGTATGAAATACAACATTCCAAAAAGTAAAAAAGTTATCTTCTATATTGTTTGGGCAGTTATACTTGTCTATCTGTATGTAAAGTTTGCAGATATTCACCCTTTTGGTAAAGATTCTGCCTTTTATCAAAAAAGTTGTAAAACTTCCAAAGCAAAACTCCCAAAAGAGCCTTTGAAATTTAAGGGGTTAGATAGTCGGTAAACTCCACTGCTTATAGTATGCAAAAAGTCTTAAAAAGAGTCCAAACCCAAAAGTAGCTGATATGATAATACTATTTAGATAGCCTAAATAATTTGCTAAAAAGAGCAAAGAGGATACAATAACACTAACTGTTGCATAAAAACCACTTGTTAATATAAGTGGTACTTCATTAATAAGTATATCTCTTATCACACCTCCACCTATGGCTGTACTTAAAGAGAGTATAATTGTACCAAAGAAGTTTAACTCATTAGATATGCCTATAAGTGCACCCGTGATACTAAATGAGACTAGCCCCATAGCATCACTAAATATAAAAAATTTATACCTTTCAGGCTTTGTTTTTTCTGCAATCTTAAAAATTTTTGCAAAAATTATTATGCTTATTACTATAAGCGAAGATCTATAATCTTTTAAAGATAAAGGGATTTGATTTATGATGATATCCCTTATGATACCACCTCCAAGTGCTGTTAAAAAAGAAAAAAGCACAACACCTAATAAATCAAGCTCTTTTCTAACTGCTATCAAAAATCCACTAAGTGCAAAAGAGGCTATTCCTACAATGTCTGCAATATCTAATATATCCATATCTTATCCATAAACAAGTAGTGCTATTTTAGTAGCTTAGATATCTCTTTAAAACTTGGATGTTTGGAATCTTTTACTGCCATAAACAAAAACATTTCTGTTGAAAATATTTTTATCCCCTCTTGCCTCATTGCATCTATGGCATATTTTTTATTTTGCTCTGTTCTTGAAGAAATTGCATCTGCGATTAAAATCACATCAAACCCCTCTTTTTTAGCATCAAGTGCTGTTTGAAAAACACAAACATGGGATTCTATCCCAAATAATACAACAGTTTTATATAAATCTTTTGTAATTTTTTTATAGAAATTTGGCTCTTTAAAAGATGAAAATGTCCTCTTTTCAACAAAGGTAGCAGAGTTTAAAAATACTCTTAACTCCTTTATAGTTTTGCCCAATCCTTTAGGATACTGCTCTGTTACTATTAGAGGGATATTTAGTATAGCTTGTGCTTTTAATAGACGAATGATATTTTCATTGCATTTTTCTATATTTGCGATATGAGGCACCAATCGCTCCTGCATATCAATAAGCACCATAACTGTCAAATCCAATTTAAACATCATCCATCCATCTTTTAAAATTACAATTATCGAAAATAAATGGTATTATCTTTCATTTAGAGATTTTAACTTATTGGCATCTATATATTTTTGTATGCCAGATATGCCTTTTAAGACTTTTGGATTGGAAAAAAGCTCTCTTCCTGCTACTTGACCTAAGATACGAAAACTATTTTGTATAGTTGATTTTCCCTCATACTTCAAAGCTTTTTTAGTCTCATCTTTGCATGACTTTGTAAGCAATCTCATAAATAGCTCTGCTATATTTTTATTTGCACTATCTAATTGAGCAGGTGAAACCATAGAGATAGATCTAACAGCAGGATGAAGAGACATGGCTGAAAACATCCACTTTACTAAAGTTATCCTATCTTGTGTTGTTGTAGAATCTACTAAGCACTCTGATAGTTTATCAGCATATACTCCTGCAAAAGCATTTGATGAAAAGATCAAAAAAGCTACCATCACCCAAGTTCTAAATAATTTCATATCACTTCCTTTTTGATTAATCATACTATTATATCAAAAAAATACCATTTTACAAAGATAATAATTTTATAACAGATAAGCTCCATATTTGAAGAAACATAACCTTGGATTTGCAAAATTTATTATTAAGACTATCTTGCTTAATCCCAAATTTTACAATAGAGTTTGTTGTAGTAGTGCTTATGCTTAAGCACATCTCTAAATAATAAGTAATACTCACAACATCTTCAGCTTTTGTATAGACGAGGCATATCTTTGAAGGCTTATCTACATGGTTGTTAAGTCAAAACTTTTTTAAAAGAGTATAACTTCAATGATGAGTGTTAATACAATAAAGGACACCTCTAAAGTCTATTGTAAAATTTGAGTTTATAGTATAATTAAGTAAATAAATATTATAATTTTAACCAAATTATTATAAAGGATTGACATGAAAAAAGTTGTTTTAATTTTGTTGGCAGCTGTTTTATCAGTATTGTTTACAGGCTGTGCTAATAAAGTTCCAGAATATGCTTCTTCAACTAATAATATTGTATTGTTGAAAAATTTTACTAAAAATAGCAATGGAATTGATGTAGTAAATTTTACAGATTCTGGAAGAAATGAATCAAAAGTAATGTGTAGGTTGGCTTATCCTGTTGGCATAGCTAATGGAAAAACATTTGCTTCATATATTGAAGATGCTTTTAAAAAAGAGTTAGTTATAGCAGGGCTTTACAATCCAAAATCCAATGTCAAAATTAGTGCTAATATAGATAAAATTTATGGTAGTACTATGATAGGTAATGCTTATTGGGAAATTACTGTAACCTTGAAGTCTTCCAATGGTGTAAGTTATACAGTAAAATCAAAATATAATTATGAATCAAGCTTTACTGCTTATTCTGCTTGTAGCGAAATGCAAAGATCTTTTGTACCAGCTGTACAAAAACTTATACAAGATATCATTAAAAATCCTAAATTTAAAGACCTGATAAGATAGAAAATTGAATATCTTATTTTAGTTAATATGGTGTTGAGTATAGGGAGAATGGCTCTATACTCAATGCTGTTTAATTAAAGCACATATTATTCTTTTTAAAGTTTTGAAGGCTTAGTTAAATCACATTATAACTGACACAAAAGTTTCATTATAAAGTAGTTACTTTTATAATCCCAAATTTTATAATACCCCAAGAAAAAAGACAAATAAAAAAGGAGTATATAATAAGAATAAAAGAAGACAATTTAGTAGTGAGTTTAAAGTCAAACTTGTACTTGAAGTTTTAAAAAATGAAAAGCCATTAAACCAAATAGCTAAAGAGCATAATATCTTACCAAAAAATCTCATAAACTGAAGAAACAATTCTTAGAGAATGCAGAGATTGCATCAAAGCTTTGCGACAACTCCACAGACCAAAGGTTAAGGACAATATAGAAGCTATATTCATACAAAAAGATTAAAAGATAGCGGTATTAAAATTTCAATGGATTCCAAAAGTAGAGCTATTGATAATATAGCAACAAAGAGACTAAGCAGAAGTGTAAAATGTGAGAGAATCTATCTTAATGAATATCAAAATATGCAGAAGCTTAAAGATGATTTGCATAACTATTTTCACTTCTATAACTACTATAGGTTTAAATACAAAAGACCAATGGAGGTATATAATGAACAAAAATATTTAAATACGATTAAACGAAATGAAACTATGAACAATATACAAATCTCACAAAAGGCAGCATAGTGGCAAGGGAATTAAAAAAATTTAAAAGTTGTCTTTTGAAAAGACTCTATACCTTCTATCAAGTCCGTCAAATGCATAATAGCTCCTTCTGTTCAAATTATAGCAAAATTTTATTTAACCCAAATTTTAGAGGCATTCTTAACAAACAATAAGCAATTTTTAGATATAATCCGTCAAACTTGTTGGAACTTCTTGTTAAATAAATAACTCACTTTTTGCAGCTATTTTACTTTTTAAGGTTGCTTTTTAGAAATGTTTTGCTTTGATACTTTGTCTTTGACTTTTTTATTGTTGATTGTTCTTGGTGTTGTGCCGAACCTTTTTTATTCTTTTGGGTATCTTCATG
>JALVXV010000311.1 GCA_027038235.1 Campylobacterales bacterium
GCTTTTTGACTTCTTGTTAGCATTTATTCTCCTTTCAAAACATCGAACTTCGGCGGGATTTATAGGGATAAGGAGTATCCCAACCTGCTGTCTTCAGTTTTAAGATTAATTATTATTTTATATCCATTAGTTCAAGCACATCCAAATGCACTGATGGACTCATTGTCAATGATAGAGCTGCATTTTTTATATATCTTCCTTTTGAAGATGCTGGTTTATGCTTATTTATAGCTCTTATAAATGTAGTTAAATTATCATCTAGTTGCTCTTTAGAAAAGCTTACCTTTCCAATTCCAGCATGAATATTACCTTGTTTATCAACTCTAAAGTTAACCTGTCCACCTTTGGCATTTTTAACTGCTTGGGCTACATCCATAGTAACTGTTCCTGTTTTTGGATTTGGCATAAGACCTTTTGGTCCTAAAGTTCTTCCAACCTTTCCTACTAAGCCCATCATATTTGGTGTTGCAATCAATACATCAAAATCAATCTTTCCAGCTTGTATATCCTCTATCAAATCCTCTGCACCTACTATATCAGCTCCTGCTTCTTTAGCCTCATCAGCTTTTGCATCCTTTGCTACAACTGCAACTCTAACTTTTTTGCCTGTACCTGCAGGAAGTACTACCGATCCTCTTACCATTTGATCTGCATGTCTAGGATCTACATTTAGCTTTAATGCAACCTCTACAGTCTCATCAAATTTTGCTGAGGCTAAATTTTTAACAACATCTAAAGCCTCATCCTTTTGATAAGTTGAATTTTTATCAAATCTTTTATTTAACTCTTGAAATCTTTTTGAAATCTTTTTTCCCATCTATTTTCTCCGCATTTTTTTTGCTACCACATTAACCCAAGTGGTTGGGGTTTGTTAGTCAACTATCTCTATACCCATGCTCCTAGCACTACCTTCAATAATTTTTGAAGCTGCTGCTATATCTTTTGTATTTAAGTCAGCTATCTTTTTAGCGACTATCTCTTCTACTTGTGCACGAGTAAGCTTACCTACTTTATTTTTTAGAGGATTATCACTCCCCTTTTTAATATTTGCTGCCTTTTTTATAAGATCAGATGCAGGTGGCTGCTTAGTAACAAAAGTAAAACTTCTATCAGCATAGACAGTTATTACAACAGGAATTTTAAACCCCATCATATCTTTTGTTTTCTCATTAAAAGCCTTGCAAAATTCCATAATGTTTACACCCTGTTGACCAAGTGCAGGTCCAACAGGAGGAGAAGGATTTGCTTTACCAGCTTCTATTTGAAGCTTTATTTCACCAGTAACTTTTTTAGCCATTTCTTTCCTTTGTCATATAATTTTTTCAACTTGTGAATAGAGTATCTCCACAGGAGTACTTCTACCAAAGATTGAAACATTAAGTTTTAATTTTCCATGTTCTAAATCATACTCTTCAACAACACCTATAAAGTTTGCAAAAGGCCCATCTATAATCCTTACATTTTCACCCTCATCAAATGAGACTTTAGGTCTTGGATCACCTTTTTTCTTGGCCTTTTCTAAAATAAGTTCAATATCTTTATCACTAAGAGGTGTAGGTTTTTTAGACTCTCCGATAAATCTGCTTACCCTAGGAAGAGATTGTATCTTTTGCCAAAAATTAGTATCAAGGTCTATTTGGGCAAAAACATAACCTGAATACAAGCTTCTCTCGCTAATTTTCTTTTTACCATTTTTTATCTCGATAACATCTTCAGTAGGAACTACAACTTCACCCAATTTATCCTCTATGCCATGTTGAACAGCAATATTTTTTATAGCCTCTTTTACACTTTGTTCGCTACCAGCATAGGTCTGTATTGCATACCATTTTAGTGACATTATCTACCTTTATGCTATATGAGAGAGTGTAAATGACATTATTACATCAATAAGAGCTAAAAACATAGCAACAACTGTTACAACAACCACTACTGAAACAAAAGCATTTCTAACTTGTTCCTTTGTAGGAAATATTACTTTGGCTAATTCGGCTCTTGAGTGTTTTATATAACTTATCAATTTATCCATATATACAAATCTCCTTTAGAAAAGCAAAGAGCTTAGAACCAAAAGCATTCATGCCAATCTTTATCATTTTACAACTCTTTAGTTTTCTGTTTTCAGTTGTCCGTTTTTCAGCATGGCAGGGCAGGAGGGACTCGAACCCCCAACCATCGGATTTGGAATCCGGCGCTCTACCAATTGGAGCTACTGCCCTGTGCGAAAGCTAAGAGCTGAGGGCTAAGAGCTGAGGGCTTTTAAAATTTGCAAACTTTGTTGCAAATTTAGCTCTAAGCTCTGTGCTCTAAGCTCTAAGCTTTTTTGCTAAGACTTTAACTTAACCTCTTTATGAATCGTATGCTTTTTCAATCTCGGACTATATTTTCTTACTTCAAATTTTTCAGAATGAGTTTTACTATTTTTTGTAGTAGTATAGTTTATATCACCACATTCTGTACATTTTAAACCGATTTTAACTCTCATCTACTATCCTTGTGTATGAGCTAAGAGCTTAGGGCTGAGAGCTAAGAGCTTTTTAATTTTGTAACAAAGTTACAAAATTAGCTCTATGCTCTATGCTCTATGCTCTAAGCCTATTTATTCTACTATCTTTGAAACAACACCGGCACCAACAGTTCTACCACCCTCTCTGATAGCAAATCTAGTACCTTCTTCCATAGCAATTGGAGCAATCAATTCAACAGAGATTTTAACATTATCACCAGGCATAACCATCTCAGTACCCTCTGGCAATGTGATAGAACCTGTAACATCAGTTGTTCTTACATAAAATTGTGGTCTATAGTTGTTGAAAAATGGTGTGTGTCTTCCACCCTCTTCTTTAGTCAAGATATAAACTTCAGCTTCAAATTTAGTGTGAGGAGTGATTGAGCCTGGCTTACAAAGAACCATACCTCTTTCAACTTCCTCTTTTTTAGTTCCTCTTAAAAGTACACCACAGTTATCACCAGCTACACCTTGGTCTAGCTCTTTTCTAAACATCTCTACACCAGTTACAACTGTTTTTTGAGTTGGTTTAATTCCTACTATCTCTATCTCATCTCCAACTTTTACAACACCTCTTTCAATTCTACCTGTTACAACTGTTCCTCTTCCTGAGATTGAGAAAACATCCTCAACAGGCATCAAGAAATCTTTATCAGTATCTCTTTCAGGAGTTGGTATATACTCATCTACTTGATTCATAAGTTCGATTATTTTCTCGCTCCACTCGCCAAGTTGACCTGCTTTTACCTCTTCAAGAGCTTTTAGAGCTGAACCAGCTACTATTGGTGTATCATCTCCAGGGAATTGATACTCATCAAGCAACTCTCTTATCTCCATCTCAACTAGTTCAAGTAGTTCCTCATCATCAACCATATCAGCCTTGTTCATGAAAACTACTATATATGGAACACCAACCTGTCTTGAAAGCAATATATGCTCTCTAGTTTGTGGCATAGGACCATCAGCTGCACTTACAACAAGTATAGCACCATCCATTTGAGCCGCACCTGTAATCATATTTTTAACATAGTCAGCATGTCCTGGGCAGTCAACATGAGCATAGTGTCTCTTGTCTGTTTCATACTCGATGTGAGAAGTAGCGATAGTGATACCTCTTTCTCTCTCTTCAGGAGCATTATCTATCTGATCAAAATCTTTTTTTTCAGCAAGACCTTTTTCAGCAAGTACCGCAGAGATAGCTGCAGTCAAAGTTGTTTTACCATGATCAACATGACCAATAGTACCTATGTTTACGTGGGGTTTACTTCTTTCGTATTTCTCTTTTGCCATCTTTTCCTCCGTGGATAATTTTATTTTACTTACACCTTGGCATAGGTATGTAAGTCAAAAGCTTCGGCCGAAACTTTTATCTAAGTCTATAATGGAGCTCATAGAGGGACTTGAACCCTCGACCTCTTCCTTACCAAGGAAGTGCTCTACCTCTGAGCCATATGAGCAAACTCTCATATAACTGCAAAACCAAATCTAAGTGTTCAAATACAGGGGCTTATGTAGGTTGTAGAAATTTTGATAATATTTAAACAATCACAATCTTCTTACAACAGCTCCCAGTTTTGATATGGAGCGGGAAACCGGGCTCGAACCGGCGACCCTCAGCTTGGAAGGCTGATGCTCTAGCCAACTGAGCTACTCCCGCTTATAGTAATGGTGGTGAGAGGAGGATTCGAACCTCCGAAGGTAAAAACCAGCAGATTTACAGTCTGCCCTCGTTGGCCGCTTGAGTATCTCACCCTAATCGCCATTTTACTATATATATCTGGTCAAACACTGTCTCAATTTTTAAAAAGTGGAGCTGGCAAAGGGACTTGAACCCCCGACCGCCTGATTACAAATCAGGTGCTCTACCAACTGAGCTACGCCAGCACCTCTTAAAAAATGAGGTGAAATTATACTTTAAATTTGCAATAATGTCAATAGAATTATTAAATATTGGAAAATATTTTGATATAATAGGTGTAAAAAGTAGGATATTTTTATGAAAATTCTTTTTTCACCAAGCGAATCAAAATCCTTGGAAAATTCATGCAATAGCTTAGAGCTTGATACATTTTTATTTGATAATTTAATGCACAAAAGAGAGCAAGTTATAAAACACTATCAATACTTTATAAACAACTCAACACAGGATAAACTGCAAAAACTTTTTGGTATCAAAGATAAAAACTTAATAAAAACTCTAAAGGGTATAAATATTTTCAAAGATAGTACCCAAAAAGCAATATTAAGATATAATGGTGTGGGATATAGCTATCTATGTTATGATAGTTTAGATCATAAAAATAAGAAATTTTTAGACAATAATATGATAATATTTTCCAACCTTTTTGGACCAATTTTGGCAAAAACTTGCATACCGTACTATAAGCTTAAACAGGGAGAAAAGATAGAGGATTTTTCATTGGAGAAGTTTTATAAAAGGGAGTTTTCATCCTCTTTAGATAGGTATCTAAAAGATGAGCTTATTATAGACTTAAGGGCAAATTTTTATGAAAAATTTTATCTTCCTGGTACAAGATACTATACATTTAAATTTTTAAAAAATGGTAAAGTTATAAGCCATTGGGCAAAAGCATTTAGAGGCAAAATAGCAAGAGAGTTAGCAATATATCAACCACAAAATGAAGATGAATTGATGCAAATAGAGTTTAACAATCTTAAGATAAAAGAGATAAAAGAGATAAAAAATAAAAAAGAGTTCATTTTTGAAATAGGAGGGATAGATGGATAAGAGTTTTGAAGAGGCGATGGATTTTAGACATGCTTGTAAGAGATTTGATCAAACAAAAAAGATAAGTGATGAGGATATGCTTTTTATATTAGAGGCAGGTAGAAACTCGCCTACATCTTTTGGGCAAGAGGGGTGGAAATTTTTGGTCATTACAGATGAAGAGCTTAAAAAAAAGATAAGACCTCACTGTTGGAATCAACCTCAGATCACCACCTGTTCACATCTTTTAGTAATCTTAGCAGCCATAGAAAATCTAAAACCTCAAAGCAAAGTGCCTCTAAAGAGATTTCAAAGAAGAGATTTGCCAAAAGAGAGGATAGAGAAGTATATTGAGCTTTATACAAATCATCTACA
>JALVXV010000312.1 GCA_027038235.1 Campylobacterales bacterium
GGCAGGATTTTAAGCTCATCAAATTTTTTTTTATAAAATGGGGTTAAAGCATAGACTCTTTTTAGTGTTTCTTGAAGTCTTTTAAGTTGTAAAGTTTCTATATCCTCTCTTTTGGCACACTCTATTTTGTTCCACACCATCTACTCTCCTTTTAATGCTAAATCTAATATCTTAAAATTTTGTTCACTAAGCTTTGGATTTATCTCTTTTATGGCCTCTTTGACATCATTTATACTAAATGGAAAATCTGGCTCATTTTTAATAGCAACTCCAAGCATAAAGACATTAAGTCCTTGAATAGGAATGGTTTTGTTGAGTGCTAGTTGGTTTGCATCTATCTTTGCTACCCTAAAAGGAATATCAGGATAACTCTCATCAGCATTTACTACCATGATACCATCTCTTTTAAGGTATGATATATTTCTAAGACTCTCATTTTTATCAAGTCCTATGATCATATCTGCTTGATTTTTGTCTATGACTGGATTGCTAAACTCTCCTATCTTTATATCGCAGCTGACAGATCCTCCTCTTTGGCTCATGCCATGGTTTTCAGTACCAAGAAATGGTATATTTTTCTTTCCAGCACAGATGGCTAAAACTTTTACCAAAAAGACGACCCCTTGCCCTCCAAAACCTGCTATCACTATTTGATACTTCATTAAAAATCCTTTGGATTTAGCTACTCTTTATTAGTAGCCAGTGACCAAAAATTATAAACTCTTAGTATTTATATCTTGATTTGAGTTTATTGAAAATATTGTATCATATCCTAAATAAATAGAATATAAAGGGCATCTCTAAACTCAAATTTTGCAAATCACCCCTTTTTGTTTTTAAAAACATTTATCAAAGTCAATTTCGTTTACCAATGAATTCATAGAGAAAGGCTCACTATTATTTTTATCAAAAGCTTTTGAAGATAGAAAAAATATTTTTTGCTTTATAGAGTATAATATAAAGATATTTTTATCCTCATTTTCAAAAATCAAACTCTTTTTAGAAGAGACTCTTTTAAAGTGTTCATGATTGATGAAAAATATAGATAAAAACCTGTTGGTTTTACCATTTTTTATAGCTAAAAAAAGTTTTTTTGTACCCTTTTTTAAGCAGTTTATATCTACCTTTTTAGGTGTAAAATTTAGATACTTTATAACTATCTGTTTTCCATCAATTATCACCCTATCTTGCTGAGTAATTGTAGAGCTTTGACAAGCACTCAAAAATAGCATAGATAAAATATAAAAAAATCCTTTTTTCACAAGATCATCCCATTTTTATAAACCATTTCATTTTATCAAACTCTCTTAGCTTTTAGATTGCTAAAAATACCTCCTGGCATAAAAAATAAAATGCTAAGTAGTACTATAAAAGCAACCGCATCTTTATACTCGCTTGAGATGTATCCTGCTACTAAAGACTCAAGTATTCCAAGCACCAATCCCCCTACAACTGCTCCAAATGGTTGAGATAGACCACCGATAACCGCAGCACTAAAGCCTTTAAGACCTAGCATGATACCTATCTCATAATTTGTCGAAGTAATAGGAGCTAAAAGAAGCCCCCCTATAGATGCAATGATAGCTGAAATGGCAAAGTTTAGCATAAGTATCTTTTTTATATCTATTCCCATTAGCTTAGCACTATTTATATTGTCTGAGGCTGCTACCATAGCTTTTCCTATTTTTGTCTTTTTGAAAAATAGATACAAAAATATGACGATAATAAGAGAAATAGCTATAACTAAAGATGCTTGATAGCTCAAAGTCGCTCCCAATATATCAAATGCTCCATCACTTACAAAAGATGGTAGAGTATGAAGCTCCTTATCAAAGACAACTTCAGCTAAGCCTCTAAGAGCTATAGAGTATCCAAGGGTAAGAATGATCATAGATATAACTGATCTCTCTTTGGATAGATCTATAAGTTTCCAAAGAATGATACCAAGTATCGCAGTAATAAAAATAGATAGTAAAAATGCAAACCAAAAGGGCATACCTATCTTTAGTAAAAATACTGCCGACATACCTCCAGCCATGACAAACTCACCCTGAGAAAAGTTTATAATCCCACTTGAATTATATATAACGGTAAATCCCATACCCACAAGAGCATATATAAAACCTACCGTTATACCAGCTAAAATCAATTGAAAAAGTTCATTCACATCGCATCCTTACGGATGAGGAGTAAAGGGAGATAGGGGCAAAGGTGTAAAAAAGCTTAAGTCTTTGGCTCAAATTAAGTTCATTCCTCTTTACCCCTTTACCCCTTTACACCTTTACTCCTCAATTATGCTCCACTCTGCATTTTTTACTTTTAGTAAAACTAGACCTGTTTTTGTATCAAGTCCTAAGTGATCTTTTGGACTCATATTTACTATACCATCAATTCCTACAAAATTTTTAAGGCTCTCAAGTCCATCTCTTATCTTTTTAGGATCAGTTGAATGTTCTCTTTTTATAGCATCAACTATGGCATATAGTGAGTCATAAGCATGACCTCCAAAACTTGCTATATCTGTATGGTAAGCATTTTTATACTCTTTTGTATAAGCCATGCAGACACTTTTAAGAGGATTGCTATCGCTTAATTTTTCAGCGACTACGACAGGAGGAGCGACTACTATGACACCCTCCGCTGCATTTCCAGCGATCTCTATATACTTTTTAGATGCTACTCCATGAGACTCATATAGAGGATAGGGAATGTTTAACTGTTTATAATTTTTTGTTACGATTGCAGGTCCTTGTCCAAAGCCCGGATTGAGTACTGCTTGGATGCCTTTTGTGTTTTTTATCTTGATAAGCTGACTTGTCATATCAGCATCTTTTTTGCCATAAGTCTCATCTGCTAAGATCTTGATACCATAACTAGGAGCTACATCTTTACACTGCTTTCTCATGGATTTGCCAAAGCCACCACTACCAGAGATCATGCCTATTTTGGTAATCCCCCTCTTTTTCATGTGTGCCATGATCTTTTCACAAGCCATTCTGTCGGTCGCAACTATCTTAAATACATACTCTTTGACTGGTTTTATGATAGGGATACCTCCACCCATAGAAATAAGTGGAATCTTCGCCTTTTGTACAAAAGGTATGATAGCCATAGTCTCACCTGTTGTAGATGGTCCTATGATGGCTACTACTTTATCTTGGTGGATTAATCTTTTTGTAAAAGATACAGCTTTTCTAGGGTTAGCTCCTGTATCATAGTAAACTAGCTCCAACTTCTGCCCATTTACTCCGCCATTATCATTTATCTTTTTTATATAAAGCTTTAAGGTTTTTAGCTCAGGATCTCCCAAAAATGAAGCTGGTCCTGTAGCAGCTACCAAAGCACCTATCTTGATATTTGCTGCACTAATTGATGTAGCCAATACCATTACTAAACCCATCATGAAAATAGACAATTTTTTTAGCATTATCTCTCCTTAAATATTTTTATGAGTTATTATATCTATACTTATCTTAAGTATTTTATATATTTTAATAATTTATGCAAATTTGCTATTTTTTGAAACAATTTTACCACTTTACAAAGTTTTAAAACTTTTAAAAGTATAATACCTATCAAGCTTTCCTAAAAAATGAGGAGAAATAGATGAAACAGACACTTATGGGCAATGAGGCTATCGCTTGGGGAATAGTCCATTCAAATATACAAATGGTATCAGGATATCCCGGCACCCCCTCAAGTGAGATATTGAAAACTGTCCAAAAAATAAAGCAAGATCTTAAACTTGATATGTATGTACAGTGGGCTACCAATGAAAAAGTAGGCTTTGAAGTTGCCTATGGCGGAGCGATTAGTGGACAGAGATCTTGTGCTACTATGAAGCAAGTAGGGTTAAATGTAGCAAGTGATGCTTTGATGAGTGCTAGTTATATTGGCAATAAAGGAGCAATGCTTTTGGTATGTGCTGATGATCCTGGCTTCAACTCCTCTCAAACAGAGCAAGATAGCAGAGTATTTGCAAAATTTGCAAGGATTCCAGTGCTTGATCCCTCTACTCCACAAGATGCTTATGACTTTGTAAAGCTTGGTGTTGAGATATCTGAACTTTTTGAGACAACTGTTATGCTTAGACCTGTTATGAGAGTTTCACATGCTAGAGAGATCATCGAAATGGATGATGAAACAAACTTTAAAAAGACTGAAAATAGATTTAAAAGAGATATATCAAGATGGGCTGCAGTTCCAAGAGCCGGAAGACTTGCCCAGGGATATGATCAGCTTAAAAGAGTTGAACAAATTGCTAAATATAATTGGGAAAATTTTCTAAAGCCTCAATTTGATAAGCTAAAGGGTGGAAAACTTTTGATACTTACAAGTGGCACAGGAGATGGCTTTGTAAAAGAGACGATGGATGACCTTGGCCTCAAAACAGATGTAGTAAAGGTGATCATGCCCTATCCTCTACCTGTTAAAGAGTTGAAAAAAGAGTTTAAAAAGTATGAAAAAGTGATAGTTTTTGAAGAGCCTTATCCCTGCATTGAGGAGCAAATTGCAGGTGAAAAAGTATATGGCAAAAATAGTGGCACAGTTCACAATATAGATGAAATGAGTAAAGAAAATGTCTTGAAAGCTTTGCAAAAAGTCGGCTTTTATGATGGGGAAAATATATATGAAGCACAAAAGATTGATCTTGGTTTTGAGGTTCCTGCTCGTCCACCAGCTCTTTGTCCGGGATGTCCTCATAGAGATATATACTACTCTATTATGAAAGTCTTTAAAAAGAACAAATCCATCTATCCATCTGATATAGGCTGTTATACATTGGCTCTTGCTCAAGGGGCTATAGATACTGTACTTTGCATGGGTGGAAGTGTATCAATGGCTAGTGGACTAAGCATTGCCAATCCCGATAAAACAGTAGTAGCTACCATAGGTGATGGTACATTTTTTCACTCTGGTATCCCACCACTTTTAAATGCTATCTATCAAGGACATAGATTTATCTTGGTTATACTTGATAACTCTACTATTGCCATGACAGGTCGTCAGGTAACTCCTGAGAGATTCAATCAAACAATAAATATAAAAAAGATTGTTGATGGGATGGGGATAGAGTGTTTGGAGCATAAATACTCCTATCAAATGCATGAAAATATAGAGTTTTTTAAAAAGGTAAAAGAGAAATTTCAAAGTGCAAAAGCTCCGTTGGTTGTGGTAGTAAAACAGTTTTGCATACTTGATAATCCTAGAGCAAAGGAGTGGGTACCGGGTATCTTTGCTGAGGTTGATGAGGATAAATGTGTAGCTTGTGATCAATGCACTACAGTATATAAATGCCCACCAATGCACTACAATGAAAAAGGTAAGATCGAGATAGACCCATTTCTTTGTGCAGGATGTGCAGGATGTCTTGAAGTAATTTGTCCAACTGATGCATTTCAAACAAGAAGTAAAGAGTAAAAAAAAGGGGGGGGTCAAGAAGCGGTACTTCTTTTCAAAAAAAAGTTTTTCCTAGCTTTTGCAAATCCCTTGTGGCTCAACCATAAGCTATCAAGAATTAGCTAAAAGAGCAGTAGGAAATGCCAATGGTAAAAATCTCATAGCTATCATCTCCTGCCATAGAGTCATAGCAAAGGATGG
>JALVXV010000313.1 GCA_027038235.1 Campylobacterales bacterium
CTCCAAGCAAATCTTTTAATATTGCAGGACTTATGACCTCTTATGTGATCATCGAAGATAAAAAGCTTGAAGATAGATATAAAAAATATATCAAAAAGTTTGAATTGATGGATAATAATATCTTTGGTACATTAGCTTTGAAAACTGCATATAATGAGTGTGAAGAGTGGATGGATGAGATGGTAAAGTATCTACAAAACAGTAGAGACTTTGCACTAAAATTTATAAAAGATGAACTACCTTTAGTTGATGCTATAAAGCCTGAAGCTACCTATCTTTTGTGGCTAGATTTTAGAAAATTGGGATTATCTCCAAGTAAGCTTGAAAAGTTTTTGATAACAAAAGCTAAAATAGGACTAAATAATGGTATTATTTATGGAAAAGAGGGAGCAGGTTTTGCAAGAGTAAACTTCGGCACACAAAAAGAGGTCTTAAAAACTGCTTTGGAAAACTTAAAGAAAGCTATAAATGAATTTATAGTATAATATAAAAGCTAAAAGCATAGAGCTTAGAGCTAAGAGCTTTATAAGGAAGATTTATGAATATAATAGAGGGAAAACTAAAACTTAGTAAAGATAGTAAGGTTGCTATCATTAATAGTAGATTTAATCATATCATTACCGATAGGCTTACCGAAGGGGCGAGGGATGCTTTTTTAAGACATGGAGGAGATGAGGATAATTTAGACCTTATACTTGTGCCGGGAGCTTTTGAGGTGCCTTTTGTGCTTGATAGACTTTTGGGTTTAGGTAAATATGATGGAGTTTGTTGTCTAGGTGCAGTCATTAGAGGAAGTACACCGCACTTTGACTATGTAGCTGCTGAGGCTACAAAAGGTGTGGCAAATACTACTTTGAAGTATGGATATCCTGTAACATTTGGTATATTAACAACTGATACAATAGAACAAGCGATTGAGAGAGCTGGAAGTAAATCTGGCAATAAAGGCTTTGAGGCTATGACTGGACTTATAGAGCTAATAGACTTATACAAAAATATATAATCAAGGCTAAAAATGGCAACAAGACATCAAGTAAGAGAGGCGGTAGTCTCTATCCTTTATGCTCATGATATAGGAAATTCTAAGATAGAGAAATTTGAGGATGATATTCTTGAAGATAAAAAGATAAGAAATAAGCAAAAAGAGTTTGCACAAGAGCTTATAAATGGGGTTTTAAACTCTCTTGATGAGTTAGATAGACAGATAGATAAGCATTTAAAAGAGTGGAATATTAAGGAGATAGGGCATATTGAAAGAGCTATACTCAGACTTGGGGCTTATGAACTTTTAAAAACTGATATAGATGAAGCTGTTGCTATCAATGAGGGTATTGAACTTGCTAAGACACTTTGTAATGATAATGCTCCCAAATTTATAAATGGAGTGTTAGGCTCAATACAAAAAGATAAAAGGAAAAGATAAGATGAAGTTGTGTGTAGCACTAGATCTGCCTACAAATGAAGAAAATTTATCTCTAGTTAAATCTTTAAGAGATTTTGATATATGGTTGAAAGTGGGACTAAGGTCATATATAAGAGATGGTAAAAATCTTATCAAAGAGTTAAAGCAGATCAATCCAAAGTGTAAGATATTTTTAGATCTTAAGCTTTATGATATACCAAATACTATGGCTGATGCTGCAAGTGAAATATCACTTCTTGGTATCGATATGTTCAATATCCATATCTCAAGTGGCAAAGATGCCATGAAAGCAGTTATGCAGAGGATTGCAAATATAAAAGATAGACCCTTGGTGCTTGGAGTATCGGTACTTACAAGCTTTAGTAATAAAGAGTTTAAAAGTATCTATGGAGCTTCTATTGAAAAAAGAAGTACAGAATTTGCAAAAGTAGCCAATGAGTGTAAGCTTGATGGGGTTGTCTGTTCGGCATTTGAGAGCAGAGAGATAAAGAGTGTTACAAAAGAGAGGTTTATCACATTAACTCCTGGGATTAGACCTTTTGGTGAGGATAGCAATGATCAAAAAAGAGTAGCAAATCTTGAAATGGCAAAGGAGCAGTTGGTAGATTTTATAGTAGTTGGAAGACCTATATATCTATCTAATGACCCTAAGGGTGTAGTAGAAAAGATATTAAAAAGGATATAAAAATGGCAAAGAAGATACTTATAACATTGGTTGTTATAATGACTACTATCATAGTAGTTTTGGGTGTAATGATCGCAACATTTGATCTTAATAAATATAAACCACAAATAGAGAAAAAAGTCTATGAAGCAACAAAAATGGAACTTAAGATAAATGGCGATATAGGATTTTCTCTCTCGCCATTTGGTATCAGTATAAAAGACATAGTGATAAAAAATCCAAAAGGATTTAGCAAGAATGATATGCTAAAGCTTAAAAAAGTTGCTATCTCATTGCAATTAAAACCACTTTTAAGCAAACAGTTAAAGATAAACTATGTAAAACTTCAAGATATAAATCTTTTAGTAGAAAAGTCTAAAAAAGGGATACTCAATCTAACTGCAACAACAAAAAGTAGCAGTTCAAAAACTACAAAAAATAAAGAGTTCAAAAAAGATAGTGGTAAACTTCCATTAGTAAATGTAGGAAAGCTACTTCTTGAAAATGTTTATATAACCTATGATGATAAACAGTCTAAAACAGTGGCAAAGATAAATGCACTCAATCTAGTCATAAATGATATAGCTCTAAATGGAGATAAAGATCTACTAAAGGCTCTATCTCTTAAAGGTTTATTAAATATCTCAAGCATAAAATATGATAGATATCTGCTTAAAGATATAAAGTCAAACTTTGTCTTTAAAAACAGAGTAGCCACTATCTCTCCTATGGAGTTGACAACATTTGGTTCAAAGGTCAATGGCAAATTGATATATGATATGAGAAGGAGATTGCCAAAAATTTATCTTGAAGATCATATTGCAAAACTAGATTTAAAAAATATCTCAAAAGAGTTTATAAAGAGTAAAAATATCTCTCTTGATGGACATGTAAAGACAGATATAAAGCTCTCAATGGTTGGACAAACTCCAAAACAGATAAAAAGATCACTAACAGGAACTCTTTATGTACAAGGAGTAAATTTTGGTATAAAAGGTATAGATCTAAATAAGCTTTTTAAAAGTCTTGAAAATATAAAAAATATGAATAAAAAAGATATTGTAGGGATTTTAGCGACAGCACCTTTGGGAAAATCTTTAAAGGGTGGAGGCAATATATTTACTAAATTTAGCGGAGGCACAACCGCAGTCAAAAAGCTACTCATCAATGCACCTATAAGAAATGGTATAGTTACACTAAAAGATGTAGCCATGAAAGTAGGAGGAACAAGAGTAGCCCTAAAAGGCAAGATAGATCTATATAAAGAGAGATTTATAAATGTAAGATTGGGAGTGGTTGGGAAAAATGGATGTTCAAAAATAGTTGAAGATATTAGTGGAGCACTTTCTCATCCAAAATATAGAACAAAAGTCTTAACCTCTAGTGTAGTTACCAATACTGTTACATCACTTTTGGGCAAATTTGGTAAAAGTTTACCAATACCTGCTAAAAAAAGCAAGTGTAAAGTCTTTTATAGTGGAGCAATAAAGTAGCAAAAAGTAAAATAGGCTCTATTTTAAGAGCCTATTTAAGTAAAATATTATCTACATTTTTATATAATCACATTCTAATTTTTGGACAGGTGGGTGAGCTGGCTGAAACCACATCCCTGCTAAGGATGCGTACTGGCAACGGTACCGAGGGTTCGAATCCCTCCCTGTCCGCCAGAACCCCTTAAAATCCCTAAATATTCGTATTTTAACACCCTCAAGCAATCGAAAGAAGTAAATTGTCCAACATTTGTCCAACAATCTAAAAAAAGATACTTGTATAAGCGTAAAAATGGCATTTATTACTTTTCAAAACGAATCAATGGTAAACCGATAAAAATATCTCTTAAATCTTCTAATTTAAAATATTGTATAATGCTTAGAGATAAGATATTGGAAAGATTAAAAATGCAGAATGATATAGAAAAAATATTAGATAAAATTATGAATAAAAAATCTATTACACAAAAAGAGGCAGAAGCTATTTATACAAATAAACAACTAAATGAGCTTGATTATCAGCTCAAACAAGAGCCTATATTATCTAAAGAAGAGCAAGAAGAATATGATAAAATAGCTTTTAAAGAGGATATGGAACTTTTTGATAGAATTAAAGAATTAGAAGCTAAAAAAGAAAATAAAATTCTTGAAATAGTTCAAAAATTAGAAAAAAATTTATCCTCTTCAACTACTTCTCAAAAACAAACCAAACAAGAGACAAAATTAAACAATAAGATAGATAATTATTTTAATAAATATTTGGAATATAAAAAAGATTTTTATAAAATTTCAGATAGTTCAATAAAATCTTACAAAGCAAGTTATAAATATTTTAAATATTTTATAACTAATAATACAAATTTAAATTTTAGTTTTTTTAAAAAACTACAAAAACAACTCCAGCAATTACCCAAAAACTTTTTCAAATATAAAAAGTATTATACAAAAGATTTTAAAGAAGTTGTAAAATTAAAAGATATTGAAAATTATGATACTCTCGATAATAAAACTATAAATAACCACATAGTAAATATAAAGAACTTTTTTGACTATCTTGTTTATGAAGAAATTATTGAAATTAATCCATTATCCAACATTAAGCCACTAATTGAAAATAAAGAGATAAAAAAAGAGGAATATAGCGAAGAAGAATTACAGGAAATTTTCAATAGTGATATTGAAAAAGAATATCTCAATATGTGTAAAGTTGCCCTTTATACCGGTTTTAGAATAGAAGAAGTCTTATCTATAAAAAAAGAAAATATAAAAGATAATTTGATATATTTAGATTTAGAGGATACTATCAGCAAGAAACATAAAAGGATAATGCCTATACACAACAATATTCAAAAAATAATTCAAAATCAAAAAAAATATAATAAAGGCGACTTTCTCTTTTTTGATGGAAATTCACCAGCAGAAGTAAAAAATGTAGGTAAACGATTGAATAGAAGACTTAAAAAAATTATCAATAATCCTTATAAAAGTTTTCATTCGTTTCGTAAAAATTTTTCTCAAGAGCTTGAAATAAATACTAAAGCAGAGGATAAAATTAAAAAATACCTTATGGGCCATACTCTAAATAAAGATATTACCCATACTGTTTACAATAGAAGTAAAATAAATATTGATAAGCTTTTTGATTGTATTTCACAAATTACATTTAAATATAAATAAATATAATAAGATTGGGCTAAATGCCCAATCTTCTGCTTCCCTCTGTCTTCAATGTTTCACAGCCATATTTAGCCTTAATGTCTTCCATAGGCTTAGGTTTTAGGTTTCTACCTTTCATTTCCCCATAATACCATTTTTTCTTTTTGGGAGCCCATTTAAAGCCCAAATCTTTTAATATATTTTTGATAGGCTTTGTGTTGCCGTCCAACCATATCCAAGTTCCAATTATATCAATGATGATATTTTCATAATGAAGAATTTGGGATATTATTTTTTCAAGTTCTAAATCA
>JALVXV010000314.1 GCA_027038235.1 Campylobacterales bacterium
TCTTTCATAACATTTTTCGCAAATTCAAAAGTTATCTTTTGTCCCATAAGAGATGCATAAGCATTTAGATTTATAATGGCACTCTCTATCTCTCTTATATTATCACCCATATTTGTTGCTATATAGTTTATAATTTCATCATTTAAATTTATTCCATCAAGTTCACACTTTTTTTTGATAATTGCTATCTTTGTTTCAAGCTCAGGTAGAGTTATATCAGCCTTTATACCCCACTCAAATCTACTCTTTAGTCTCTCTTCAAGTCCTGCTATCATCTTTGGAGGTTTATCAGAGGTTAAAACTATCTGTTTTCCATTATTGTGAAGTTCGTTAAAGGTATGAAAAAACTCCTCTTGAGTTTGAATTTTATTGCTTAAAAATTGTACATCATCTATAAGTAAAATATCACAATTTCTATACTTTTCTCTAAATCTATCCATCGTTTGGTTTCTAAGGTTATAGGTAAAGTCATTCATAAACTGCTCTATTGTTGCATAGATGATCACCTTTCCCTTTTCACTTGCATAATTTCCTATGGCATGAACTAGGTGAGTTTTTCCAAGACCTGTTGGACCATATATAAAGACAGGATTATAAACAATTCCTGGTTTTTGAGCAACTGATTTAGCAACAGTAAAAGCAAATTGGTTAGAACTTCCTACTACAAAGCTACTAAAAGTAAAAGATGGATTTAGTATAGTTCTTTTTTGTGAATTTTGTATCTCTTTTTGTATCTCTTTTTTTATACTTCCTCTTTTGTTTTTATTATCCTTTACTTGGATGATTATTTGAGGTTTTTTTCCAGTTTTTATCTCATATAGATGAGATATTTTGTTAGAATATTTTGTCTTTATCCAATTTGCTATGAGAATATTTGGAACTTCAAAGATCAAAAGATTTGATTTTGATTGTTTTTCATTGAAAGAGAGCTGTTTTATATATCTATTGTACTCTTGTAGAGTTATCTCTTTCTTTAAAAGCTCTAAGACATCATCTATAAGCAAATTTTTCCCTTAAATATAGTTTTTTACTTTTTCACATGTTGAAAACTATGTGAAAATATATAAAATTTTAGCTAAAATACCTTAAATAATTGGTTAAAGTAATTTATAAAAGATATAAATTGATAATTCACATAGTGAAAATTATGTGAAAAAATGATAATTGCTTATCGTTTTTTATCATTTTTTATGAAATATTATATCAAGGATTTTAGAGATACCCATAATAAAGGATAGATACAAAATGAATATATTAGGAATAGATCCCGGAAGTAGGAACTGTGGATATGCTATCATAAAAAAGGATAAAAATAGGCTTACTCTTATAGAAGCAGGACTTATAAAGATAAAAGAGACAAAGCTACAAGATCAAATAATGGAGCTTGTAGAGGGGCTTGATGTGATTATAAAAAATAATACAATAGATGAAGTTGTTATTGAGGATATATTTTATGCTCACAATCCAAAAACAGTTTTAAAACTTGCCCAATTTCGAGGAGCACTCTCACTAAAGATACTCTTAGAGCTTGGAAACTTTTATGAATATACTCCACTTCAAGTAAAAAAAGCTGTAACAGGAAAGGCAAAAGCAGCTAAAGAGCAAGTGGCCTTTATGGTAAAAAGAATTTTAGGAATAAAACAAGATATTAAACCACTTGATATAACAGATGCTATAGCCATAGCTTTAACTCATGCCCAAAGAGTAAAATTATAGATACCCTGCAAAAAAATATGGTATAATATGGCATAAATTTTTTTATAAAGGATAAATATGGGTCTATTTAGTTCAATATTACACAAATTGGGATTTGGTAGTGAAGAGGAGAAGGTAGAGGTAGAGGGTAGCTCTGAAGTAGCACAAGCTTCTACACCAGTACAAGATGAGGGTGTTGTAGTAGAGGAGGTAGAGGAGATTCAAAGTGTAAAAGAGATTCCTGTTGTGGATGTTTTAAAACATCTTGAAGAGTTATCAGCAAAAAAACCGGGACTTAATTGGAAAACATCTATTGTTGATTTATTAAAGCTCTTAGATATTGAAAGCTCTTACTCTTTTAGAAAAGAGTTGGCAAAAGAGTTAAATTGTCCAGAGGATTTTATGAGCGATTCTGCAAAGATGAATGTATGGCTACATAAGACTGTTTTGAAAAAAATAGCTCAAAATGGTGGAAATATTCCTCAAGATCTATTGGATTGATGATCAAAACTACTCCTCATAGTATTTTATAAGGAGTAGTTTCAAATTTTTAAAAGTAGTAGAAAATGCAAGAGAGTTTAAATAAAGATTCAAGAAGTAAGTTAAGGACGATACTCGTTATTTGGGGAGCTATGGTAATGGCACTTATTGTCTATTTTATCGTAGCTTATATAATTTTTACTACAAAATCTATGCATTTTATGAAAACACCAGATTTTTTAAATGAAGTTTTTATTGGTGGGATTTCATATAAAATTGCAGCATTAATTCTCTCTTTTGCTATTTTTATAGGAGCTTACATATATTTCAATAGTAGATATAAAAAGCTTGTCATGCAGATAAAAGAGGAAAATATATCTGATGTCAATGATAGATTAAATGCCTTTTCTCCTCTTTATACTACTCTTATGTTTACAGTATTAGCACTATATGAGGCGATAGCAATCATAGGTCTTGTAATATTTTTAACAACTGGAGATATAAATACATTTAGCACATTTTTAATAATCGCTCTTTTTGGCTTTTTTACAGTAATGCCTACTAAAAATAAGCTAATTCCTCAAATATAAAATAACGATAAGATAGAGCCTATCATTTCTTTTTGATAATAATGGTGTAATGGCTTAGGACTAAACTTTTAACTTTTTCTCACTAAAATTGTACTAAACATAAGAGCTAGATTTCAAATATAAAAACATTTTTGATACAATAAACAAAAAAGAGTATGTAGAGTATAGCTTTATAGGATTGTCTTTGAAATATACAATATAAAAACAGACCAGTTAAAGCTCTAAGCTCTAAGCTCTAAGCTCTTAGCTTTTAAAAAGGAGTTTGTAATGGCATTTGTAAATGAGTATATATCTCAAGAGGATATAAAGAGGTACAATTTGATAGAGTTGCAGAATTACTACTATAAGTTAGACTATAGCGATCCTTTTGATCCTAAAACAGAAAAACTTCGCTGGACAATAGATAAAGAGAGAAATATCTGGCTTTTAGATGCTATCTCAAGACATTTGCCTGATCCTAGAGAGGGGTGGACAGGTGAAGTATATTTTGTTTTATATTATCAAGGAAGGAAGATAGAGATTGTGTTAGAAGCTATTGGTGGTGATAAAACTCTTGATCCAATTCCATATGTATGGAAAGTACTTCGCATAAAAGAGGAGGATATCAAAGGGTTTGATAAAGAAGATAAACAAGAGATGCTTAAAGTGCTTCAAGAGGCATTAAGTGAGTATGGATTAAATGGGTGGGCAGATTATGAATATGAAGAGTTAGGTTCTAAAAGACCAAAAGTAATAGCAGAGCTAATAGTGGAGGCGAAATAATGGGATATACAGTAGATGAAGCAAATAAAGAGCTTGAAAAGATAATAAGTGGAGAGAGACCTGCTACCAAAAATGAGCTAAGAGATATCATAAAAAATTTAGATGTTACAGATAATTATGCAAAAAAAGATGCAACTACACTTCTTTATAGTGGACTTGAAGATATAAAAATAGAGCTACTTGAAAAGGATCGCAATGTTCGTATGCTCAATCGTACTGAAGCTTATAGGTTTTTAGATGAAATCAAAGAAAATGATACCTTTAAAAAAGCATGGCTTAAAGTAACAGGAGAGGTGATCAAGAAAGCAGACTTTGATAACTACAACTCTAATATCGGAAAGTTCATATATGGGTGAAAATGCAAAGATAGGATGAGTTCAATACCAAACAGAGTTTTAGACACTAAAAAAATATAGAACTTTTTACTAAAAATACAAAACTCACTAAGTCGTTCAAACAGTTCTATTTTCTTAACCTAAAAAGTTCTATATTTTTTAACTCTTTAAAGCCCAAAAGGAAACCAATAGGTATCGCATTTGATAACTCTGTAAACATAGTTAAAGATATAAAACCAAACCAAGTTAAAGCTCTTAGCTCTAAGCTCTTGGCTCTAAGCTTTTAAAAAGGAGAGTGCACGATGAAAAAATATAAAAATAAAATAATATTAGCATTCATAGGCTTAGTACTTATGAGTGTTTATATATTTTTTACTACTTGGCAAAAAAGAACATATCAAGAGGTGCATATGATGTATCCTCTTGAAAAGTCTAAAAATCAAAAAGCTAGTGAAGAGTTTTTAAAAGCAATGGAGTATCGTATCTATATCAAAGAGTTACATCCCATTTTTGATTATGATAGCACCGTAATAGCACCTTTACTTGCAAAAATGGATTATCACTTTAAAAGAGGACAAACACTACTTCCAAAAGATAGTGTAGAAGATATAGTATGGTGGACACTTTTTTACAAGGAGATATATGGTCTTTTAGTACCTCCAAGAAATGATAACTCAATGGCTTATGAAAATCTACCACCAAAAGAGTTTAGGAAAGTTCATGATATGGTTTTTGAAATGATCATGCGATATCCAGAAGGAAAAGTCTATTTTGATATTCCTGAGATAAAAGCTTTTAGGTTTAAGGTTATGGCTATTTTGGTTGGGTTTTACATAGATAGGTGTACTCGTAGGTATGAAGGCAAAGACCAAAAGATCAGAGCTGTAAAAGCTGCTAATGATATTGAATTGTACAAACACTTAAATAGTATATTAAATAAATATAAACTTACATATTATAAATTTAGTCAAAATGTCACAAATAGACAGTTTATGCAAAATGAATATTTTTCCGATGTCATCTATATTTATACGGAAGTAATTATGAATTATACCTTTATATATCACACACAGAATCTTCCTGCTGACATATGCAACTCGGACAACTCCAAGTTAATAATTCAGTATTCCAATAGATTGATAAAATATATAGAAGATGAAAAAGACTTACAGTCAGAAAGGATATACGAAAGCTTATTTAAAAGGAATCATATCTCTTTTGTGCCAGATATTTTTAAACTTTTAAACTATCGCTGTCCAAACCTTCAACCGGAGATAACTCAACTAGTAGATAAAGTAAATCAACTAAACATAAAATTCAATACAAAGGATAAATAATGGCTACCACAAAACAGACAAACAAAACAAACCAAGCACTCTATGACACTATTGACAAGATGTGTAGTGCTGTAGATTTTTTAGATAACTTTCCAATTTTGGGGTCAGGGTTTGACTTTTGAATAAATCTTTGATATTATTTTATCAATTTAATTGAAGGAAGCTTATGGCTAGACGACCTCAAATAGAAAGTAGCGGTTTTCATCACAGTAAAAAAGTCAAAAGTCAAACCCTAGTATCATACACTTAAGCAGAAAAATAATACAATTCTGCTAGAGATTGGATAGGGTAACATATTGTTTATACCCTAAAGCG
>JALVXV010000315.1 GCA_027038235.1 Campylobacterales bacterium
TCACCTATCATGATCACAGCAAGTCCGGGAGTGATAGATGCCTTTTTTAAAAGCTCGACATCCTCTTTGATCTTGCTCTGTATCTTTTTTGCTAACTCTTTGCCATTTAAAACAATCATATAAAACCTAACCTTAATATTTTTTGTGTATAATACCAAATATGTTATTATATAGGGATAAAATTGGAAAATTTGGGATCAAAGGATAGTGTGGGTGAGGTTATATCTATATATTTTTTCTTTTTTTATAGTTTCTAAGATATTTGCAAATGATTCATTTATCACCAATTTAGAATATGCTAAAATGCTCTATGAAAACCCAAGAGGCATAGGGTGCAATAAGTGCCATGGTAGATATGGAGAGGGAAAGATAATAGCTAAATACAAAAAAAAAGGTAAGGTTTACTATCTAAAATCACCCAATATAAATAACATTTCCAAAGAGGATTTTTTCAAGAGTTTTAGCTCTAGGCATAAAATCATGCCCAAATATTTTTTGACTTATCAAGAGATAAATAGCTTATATTTTTATTTGCAACAAATAAAAAGAAAAATAGATAAAAAGAGAGGAAAAAAATGAGTATAAAAAATTCATTAGAGGCTTTTAAAGAGGCAAAAAAAGTTATCCCAGGTGGTGTTGATTCGCCTGTGAGAGCATTTAAGAGTGTTGGTGGTACTCCACTCTTTATCCAAAGAGGAGAGGGAGCATATCTTTATGATATAGATGGCAATAGATATATAGATTTTGTTCAAAGTTGGGGACCTCTTATCTTTGGTCATTGCGATAAAGATATAGAAAGTAGTGTCATCAAAGCAGCTAAAAAAGGGCTTAGTTTTGGAGCTCCAACTACTGTTGAGACTAAACTAGCCAATGAGATAGTACAAATGTTTGACAATATTGACAAAATAAGATTTGTAAGTAGCGGTACAGAGGCAGTGATGAGTGCTATTAGATTGGCAAGAGGATATACCAATAAAGATGACATTGTAAAATTTGAAGGGTGTTATCATGGGCATAGTGATTCACTTTTAGTCCAAGCAGGAAGTGGAGCAGTAACCTTTGGTACT
Organism: Campylobacterales bacterium; assembly: GCA_027038235.1. Taxonomy (GTDB): domain Bacteria; phylum Campylobacterota; class Campylobacteria; order Campylobacterales; family JALSKU01; genus JALSKU01. Next base: position 1,068 of record JALVXV010000315.1, read on the forward strand.
CCAAGCTCTCCTGGTGTTCCTAATGATTTTACAAAGCATACTCTTTTAGCAAAATATAATGATATAAAAAGTGTAGAAAAATGTTTTGAAAACTCCAAAGATATAGCTTGTGTTATTATAGAGCCAATTGCTGGTAATATGGGATTGGTTCCAGCTCATAGAGAGTTTTTGAAAAAATTAAGAGAGTTATGCGATAAAAATGGAGCACTCTTGATATTTGATGAGGTAATGAGTGGCTTTAGAGCTGATCTTAAAGGTGCCCAAGGCTTGGTAGATACAAAGCCAGATATTGTAACCTTTGGTAAAGTCATAGGTGGCGGAATGCCAGTAGGTGCTTTTGGAGCAAGAGATGAAATAATGGACAAACTTAGTCCTGATGGCCCTATCTATCAAGCAGGAACACTTAGTGGCAATCCTGTAGCTATGAGTGCAGGTTTAGCTAGTATCCAAAAATTGAAAAATACTCCAAATATCTATAGTGAGCTAGAAAGAAAGGCAAAAAAATTGATGGATGGTTTTAGGAGTGAGGCAGAGAAAAATGGTATCCCTTTGCAAACTTGTGTCAAAGGTAGCATGTTTGGCTTCTTTTTCAATGAAAATCCTGTAAAGAACTTTGATGATGCACTAAAAAGTGATACAAAAATGTTTGCCTTATTTCATTCTAAAATGATTGAAAGTGGTGTCTATTTTGCTTGTAGCCAATTTGAAACAGGTTTTATCTCAACTGTTATGAGTGATAAGATGATAGATGAAGTTATTTTAAAAGCTAAGATAGCTTTTAAAGAGCTTAAGGCTGAGTGCTAAGAGCTTTAAAGGATAATAGGTGAGTGAAAAAAAACCCAAATATGGTAAGATAATAGAGGGAGCAGAGCAGCTCTCTCTTGGTATATCTATGGTTGTAGCTGTTTTGATTGGTGTAGGGCTAGGTATATTTTTAAAGAACACTTTTGGTATATGGTGGCTTCTTTGGGTGGGGGTTTTCATAGGTATTGGAGCAGCTATCTTAAATGTCTATAAAGCTTATAAAAAGCAGGTCAAAGAGTATGATGAATTTAAAGATGATATAAGATATAAAAATCTATATAAAGATGATGAAGATGAAGAGTATTAATACTCAACTTTTTATCTATGTAATACTTGATATATTTGTACTAATTTTTAGCATGTTTAAGGGGTATAGTTGGATCGCAAATACCCAAATAGCCTTTATGGGTGCATTTTGTGTCGTTTTGCTCTCATTTTTATCATACATTAGAAATATAAATAAGCAGATAAAAGCATTGGGAGAGATAATAGATGAAAGAGACTATATAGATGAGCTAGATGACCCTTATGAACTTTATGATACAGAAGATAGTAGTGATGAGAAAAGAAGTAGAGTTAAAATATCTATGAAAAATTTATCTAAAAGCAAAAGTGCAGCTTTTTCTCTACTAAGAGTATTGGGATATGCAATTTTAATCGCTGGATTTTTCCTGCTTTTAAAGATGAATATTTTTCATATAGTACCATATCTAATTGGTATATCTATCATACCTATCGGTGGACTAATCAATATCATCTATCAAAAAAGTCTATAATATTAGAGGTGCCCTTAACCTCAACATAATAAATCTTTTAGTAAAATCAATTACTAAAAAATAGGAGAAATATTTTTGAATATACCACATATTCCTGTGCTTTATAATGAAGTGATAGAGACTTTTAGTGATATTGAAGATGGCTATATTATCGACTGTACTTTAGGATATGGTGGACATAGTGAGGCACTATTGGAAAATTTACCAAATGTTAAACTTATCTGCATAGATCAAGATAGTGAAGCATTGGAGTTTTCAAAAAAGAGACTTCATAGATTTAAAGATAGAATCATATTTGAAAAAGGAAGATTCTCATCTGCCATAAAAAGACATTTAGATAGGGATATAAGGGGGATATTGGCTGATATTGGTGTATCATCTTTACAACTTGATAAAAAAGAGAGGGGTTTTGGATTTGATAGTGATACTTTGGATATGAGGATGGATCAAAATGCACCTTTTAGTGCAAAAGATGTGATAAATTCATATACAAAAGAGCAACTTGAAGAGATTTTTAGAGAGTATGGCGAGATAAGAGAGTATAAAAAGATTGCCCATATCATTATCAAAGCTAGAGCTAAAAAGCCTATTGAAAGTGCTAGAGAGCTATCTAGCTTGATAGAAAAAAATTTTAAAAGGGGAAAAATACACTCTGCAACTTTAGCTTTTCAAGCTATAAGGATAGAGGTCAATGATGAGCTTGGTGAACTTAATAATCTTTTAGAGAGTATAAAAGATGCCAAATTAAATAATTGCAAAGTGGCGATTATCACCTTTCACTCACTAGAGGATAGAATAGTAAAAAGAACCTTTAAAGAGTGGGCAAAAAGATGTATCTGTCCTCCTGATCTTTATAGATGTGAGTGCGGAGGCAATCATGCTATCGGCAAAATATTGACAAAAAAACCGATAAAACCGACAAAAGAGGAGATAAAATCCAACCCTAGAAGTAGAAGTTCAAAAATGAGAGTATTCTATCTAAGGCAAGATGATGAAAAGTAGTAAAACAGAGACTAAAAAAGCAAAATATACTCTCTTAGATGAGGTTGATACTCATCGAAAGATGGATGTTGACAATCTTAGCATAAAACTTTTATTTGGTGTTCTTTTAGCTCTATTTACTGCACTACTTATAATATTACCAGATATTTATCTCAAAAATGAGATATATTATGAGAGTCGCAATATTGCAAAACTTTATAATGAGTACTCTGTTTTAAAAGAGGAAAATAGAGCTTTAAAGCAAAAACTTGAAAGAATAAAGTTTAAAAATCAAGTTTTAGATACAATTTTTTAGGAGCCTTTGGCTCAGGGGTAAAGGGATAAAGGTGAAAAGGGGTAAAGAATTGAAAATGAAATTAAATGGAAACAAATGATAAAAAAATTTATTGCATTTGGTATTGATAAGCCTGTATTAAACCATATATTTTTGATATTTTTACTTGTATTATCTATAATATCATACAACAAGATACCAAAAGAGATATTTCCCTCTACTATACTAGATGCCATTGCAATTAGTGGGGGATATCCTGGTGCTAGTCCAGATATTTTAGATAAAATGGCAGTTAAAAACATTGAAGATGATATAAAAAATTTAAGCAATATTGATGATGTAACAAGTATCATAAAAAATGGCTTTTTTAGGATAAAAGTAGATCTCAAAAAGGGTGCAAATGCCCAAGAGATACTTGATGATATAAAGGATATCATAGGCAATCAAAAAAGGTATCTTCCATCTGATATGGATGAGCCGACTGCTAAAATGTTGAAAAAAAGTTTTCCTCTTATTACTGTAACTATAGCTTCCAACAAGGTATCAAACAAGGAGCTTTTAAAAGTTGCAGACAAATTAAAAAATGATCTTTATAGTATCCACAATCTTAATAATATATCTATAAGAGGAGATGCAGATAATGAGCTTGTATTTGAAATAGATGACAAAAAACTTACAGCCTACTCTCTTAGTAAAAGCTCTGTAATAAATGCCATATCATCCTTAAGTTCTATCTTTCCTATAGGTATCATAAAGCAAAGAGGTAGCCACTTTTTTATCAGTACAATCAATGGTGAAAAAGATATAGATAGAATAAAAGATATAATCCTATCTATCAATGGCAAGAGGGTAAGGATTGGAGATATTGCAAATGTCTCATTTAAGCTTAGCGATCTTAGTGAGGTCTCTCACTTTAATGGTAAGCCAAATATCGCTATAAATATACAAAAAGCCCAGCAGGGTGATTCTATAAAGCTTGTAAAAAAGATAAAGAGACTTTTAAATAGATATAAAGCTAGATATAAAGATTATAGTTTTGATACATATACTGATACCTCTATATGGATAAGAAATAGACTAAATATTGTAATATCCAATATAATTTTTGGACTTATTTTAGTAGCACTATCTATCTATATTTTTGTAAGTGGTAGGATCGCTTTTGTAGTCGGCATTGGAATACCTGTTAGTTTTATCATAGGTCTTATTGCTACTGAACTTTTAGGGTACTCACTAAATATGCTCTCACTATTAGGAGCATTGATGGCTCTTGGTATGCTTGTAGATGAGGCTATTGTAGTAGCAGAAAATATCTATAGGCATCTTGAAAATGGGGATGATAGTAGAAGTGCAGCTATAAATGGTGCTGCTGAAATGTTTCCTGCAGTTTTAACAGCAACCTCTACGACGATATTTGCCTTTTTACCTCTTTTGATTGTTAGTGGCGAAATGGGGCTTTTTATTAGAATTATTCCTATTATGATATCTATACTTCTTTTAAGTTCGCTATTTGAGGCATTCTTCTTTCTGCCTTTACATGCTAAGGATTTTTTAAAGGCTCACAAGCAAAAAGATAGGACAAAAAGATT
>JALVXV010000316.1 GCA_027038235.1 Campylobacterales bacterium
GCAGATGTTGCTACACATAAGATTTTTCTACACTTTAGAGTGTTTGCAATCTGTTTGAAATCTTGTAAAGCTTTTAATGCTCTTTTGATAGCAGGTTCTTGGAGATAACCGCCATTTTCATAAGAGTTTTCAGAAATTCTAACTCTACTTTTTGCCTCATAGATGATAGAAAAAGCATAGCGACTACTCTTTTTGCACACTATCATCCTTGCTGAATTTGAGCCAATATCTATAATGGCGGTTATCTTTGCCATAAGTTACTCTTCAGCCTGAAGTTGCTTAAACTTAAGCTTTAACTCCTCAAAAGTTTCCAAATTGTCGGGATCTGGCACGATACAATCAACCGGACATGCATCTACACAAGCTGGTTCATCATAAGAGCCAACACACTCTGTACAAATATCGGGATCTATTATATAGATAGGATCAGCTTCTTCTATAGCAGTATTTGGACACTCATCCCTACAAGCATCACAAGCTATACACTCATCTGTAATTTTTAGAGACATTTTCATAACCTTTTTTGTAAAAATTAAATTAGTTTATACATTAAAAAAGCTTTAGATAAATTTAAATGGAGTAATTTTTTTTAAATTATGCAATTTCGCAACAATTTACAACTGGTAGAAAAATTGTAGCGATTGAACCCTTCTTGTCACTTCTATTTTTTAGACCAATTGTAGCCCCTATAGCATCGGCTGCTCCTTTTGCAAGAAATAGACCAAGTCCAGTACCACCCTTGTCTCCAAATCTCTTAAAAGGGGCAAAGAGATCTTTACTCTCATCAATTCCAGGACCCTCATCAATTATTTCAATATAAAATCCTTTTTCATCATTATAAGTTCTTATCTCAACCCTTTTCCCCTCTGGGGTAAACTTTATAGCATTTTGTACAAAGTTTTGTAAGATATGTAAAAGTAAAGTAGATTGGGTTTTTATTAGGTAGCTTTCTGGTTTAAGATTGATAATGATATCTTTATTTTCATGATGGGCTAAAAGCTTAAAATTATTTGCATGTTCACCTATAAATGCTACCAAGTCTAACTCAACAGGTTTTTCAAATTGGGCTCCCTCTTGTCTTCCTATCTCTAAAATATTACTTATCATCTTATTCATCTCATCTATAGTTTTATTATTTAGTTTAAGAGTTTGTATATATTTGTCTATTTCTCTTTTTTTTATAAGTGTTACCTCATTTTTTGTCTTCATTACTGCTAGAGGAGTTTTAAGCTCATGAGCAATGCCGATAAAAAGCTCTTTTTGATATTTTACAAAGGTCTTTATCCTATCTATCAATTTATTTATCGTAACACCTAAAGGGATAAATTCTGAAGGCAAGTCATCTATATCTATATGAGTTAAAAAATTCTCATTGAGCCTAGAGAGCCTTAGAGTTAGAGACCTTATTGGATTTAAAAGAATTTGAGATAAAAATAGTGCATAAAATATGATAAAAACCATAGTAATTAAGTTGATAATAAATATATTTTTTAAAATCTTTTGTAAAAGCACATCTGTAGATGAGACATCCTTTGTAACTGCTGCAAAAGTAAATTTTTTAATATCTAAAGGATAGTAGAGTCTAATATAGTGTTTATTATATAAACTAAACTGTTCATATGAAATCTTTAGAGGCAAATCTGGTCTTACAACGACTAAAATCTTAGTATTTGGTATATTTTCATTGGGCTTAAATATATCTATGCCACTTTTATTGTATCTAATAGAGTTGGAAAACAGTTCAGCAGTCTTTTGCAAATCATCTGCTACATCTTCATAAATCGAAATCTTTATGTAGTTAAATAAAATCGTAGAAAATATTACAATTAGTGCCACCGAAGCGACAACTAATTGTAATATAAATTTGTTTCTTATACTGTTTTTATTTAAGATTTTTTTGGATAACAAAATCTATAACCTCTTCTTCTAACAGTTTCTATGGTAGAAATGTTAAGAGGTTTGTCCATCTTTTGTCTAATTTGATTGATAGCTACTTCTATAACATTTGGAGTAACAAGCTCAGGCTCCTCCCAAATAGCATCTAAAAGTTGCTCTTTTGATACTATCTGATCGCTATGTCTTGCAAGTTGGGTTAAAACTTCAAAAGGTTTACCCTTTAGCTCTATCTCTTTACCTTTATATGTTATCTTCTCTTCATCTGGATCTATTACAAGATCATCAATTTCTATGACATTTGTGCCGCCAAATCTAAGTCTAGCCTCTATTCTAGCCAAAAGAATATCAAAGTCAAATGGCTTCTTGATATAATCATCTGCACTATTTTTTAGAGCATTTATCTCGCTCTCTTTATCATCTTTTGCAGAGATTACAACACAAGCAGTTCTAGGAGACTTTTGCTTAACAAGTGAAACCAAATCAATACCATCACCATCAGGCAGCATCAAATCAGTCAAAACTAAGTCATAATTTCTAATGCCTATAAAATATTCAGCATCCTTAAAATTCTCAGAACTATCTGTCTGATAACCATACTCCTGCAACCCCTCTGCAATTGTTTTGTTTAGAGTAACCTCATCCTCAACTATAAGTATTCTCATATTTTTCCTTGTCAAAGTAAATTTGATAGGAATTATAACATATTTTTAGCAAAATTTAAAGTTATTTTAATAAAAATTTAATACTTTTTTAAAACTTCTACTTCAATTAAGCAATTTTTATAGATCTCAGGCTTAGCAATGCCCATTTTTATACCTTTTATCTCAGGAAAATCAAGCTTTAAAGCTCTACAAATTCCTTCAAGTGCATTTTCCAATGTATCATACATCTTATATTCAAGCAAATTTGCAACTACTTCAACCACTTGAGTATAATCCAAAAAATGCTCTTTCATATCATACTCTATAGTAGCATTTATTATAACTCTTTGTCTTCTTTTTCTTTCATGCTCTAATACCCCTATGATAACTTCGAGGGTTAAATCTTTGATATTGATATTAAATAGATTCATACTACTCTCTTCTCTTTGCCTTGCAAAAGGTTTATAATATTTGGGATATGTTTATAAACTATAATGAAAAAGAGTATTATCACAGGAGCATGAGTATGTATAGTAGGCATATCAGGATGCAATATAAATGAAGCTAAAACAAGCGAACTAAGAGCCAAAAGTGATGACAAAGATGAAATCTTAAAAGTTTTTATACATATTGCCCATACTACAATAGCTATGACAGTCTCAACAGGCAACATATATATCATGACACCTACTCCAGTTGCCACACCTTTGCCACCTTCAAATTTTAAATATGGACTAAAACAGTGCCCCACTACTGCAAGTATCGCAATCGCCCACTTTGTCTCTTCGCTTACTCCTGCCATACCGGCAACAACTAAAACCAAAAATCCTTTTAAGGCATCTAAAAGCAGTGTGGCTGCCCCTAATTTCTTAGCTAAAGAGGGATCTCTTTTTTTTATCACTCTTAAAACATTTGTAGCTCCTATGCTACCGCTACCTTCACTTTTTACATCAACTCCACTAAAATATTTAGCCAACAAAAGTCCGAAGGGAATCCCTCCTATCAAATAAGCCACTATATAAAACTGTACATTTATATTTGTCAAAAAATCCATCTAAACCCTTATTTTTTTCATATTTTACCATAAAATTGTTAAGAGATCGGTTGCTACTTACTCATCATACAATCCACTACTTAGATACCTCTCTCCTGTATCACAAAGTATTGTTACTATGACTTTGCCTCTATTTTCCTCTCTTTTTGCTATTAGGTGTGAGGCATATATATTTGCTCCTGAAGATATTCCTACAAGTAAACCCTCATCTTTTGCTATCAGTTTTGCACTTTTTATAGCATCCTCATCACTTACTTGTATAACTTCATCATATATTTTGGTATTTAATGTTTTAGGTATAAAACCTGCACCTATGCCTTGTATCTTGTGAATGCCTGGTTTTCCTCCACTTAAAACTGAAGATGTTACAGGCTCAACTGCAATGATTTTTATATCTTTGTTATACTCTTTTAAAACTTCACCACACCCTGTGAGAGTACCTCCTGTACCAACAGAGGCAACAAATATATCTACTTTGCCTTTGGTATCAAGCCATATCTCCTTAGCTGTTGTTTTTCTATGAATATCAGGATTTGCATCATTTTCAAACTGGCTTGGTATAAAACTATTTTTTATACTTGTTGATAACTCTATAGCCTTATCTATCGCACCTTTCATGCCAAGTTCTGCTCTTGTTAAGATCAATTTCGCTCCAAGTGCCTTTAAAAGTCTTCTTCTTTCTACACTCATAGAGCTTGGCATTGTAAGGATAAGTTCGATACCTAAACTTGCACAAACTGAAGCTAAAGCTATACCGGTGTTACCACTAGTTGACTCTATGATAGTAGTATCCTTATCTATTTTACCCTCTTTTAGTGCGGTTTTTATCATATTTGCACCAATTCTATCTTTTACTGAGTGTGTAGGATTTAAAAATTCACACTTACCCAAAATAGTAGTATTTGTTTCATTGCTAACATCTCTTAGCAAAACAAGAGGTGTATTTCCTATAAGTTCAGTAACATTTTTAGCATATTTCATAATTCGTAACTCGTAACTCGTGATTAGTGATTAGTAAATGGCAACTTTTATGTTGCCAATCCTAAAACCTCTTTACTCCTATTCTCCTTTACCCCTGCTCTAAGCTCTCAGCTCTAAGCTCTAAGCTCTAAGCTCCTTTAAGTGCTTGTTCTAAATCTTTTATCAAATCCTCACTATCTTCAAGACCAATACTAAGCCTTATAAGAGATGGTGATATTCCTGCACTTTTTAACTCTTTGGATGATAGTTGTTGGTGAGTTGTACTTGCAGGGTGAGTTATAATGGATTTGCTATCTCCTATATTGACCACGATAGAAAATATCTTTGTGCTATTTAAAACCCTCTTTGCCATATTATAATCTTCCACTTCAAAACTCAAAAGTCCACTACTAAGTCCATCTTTAAAATATCTTTTAGCTTTTTCATATCCCTCATCATCCTCAAGTCCAGGATAAGAGACCTTTTTTACCTTTGGATGGGTCTTTAAAAATTGTGCTACTTTTAGAGCATTTTTTGAGTGCTTTTCCATCCTTATACCCAAAGTCTCAAGCCCTTGCAATAAAAGCCAAGAGTTAAATGGACTAGCAGCCGCTCCTGTATCTCTTATGATAGCAAGTCTAACTCTTAGAGTAAATGGAGGAAGTCCTGTTTTTGTATAGATAAGTCCATGATAGCTCTCATCTGGCTCATTAAAATGATAATATCTTGAGTTGTCTATCAATAACTCATTTAAATTTTCTCTCTCTACTATGATACCTCCTAGGGCTGTTCCTTGACCGGTAGTATATTTGCTAGTGCTATGTACTACTACATCTACTCCCCATTTAATAGGGTTAAAAAGTGCTGCACTAGCTACAGTATTATCGCAAATTGTTAAAACCCTATTTTTTTTAGCAATCTTTACTATCTC
>JALVXV010000317.1 GCA_027038235.1 Campylobacterales bacterium
GATAAACTATGGAAAAACCATATCTTGAATCAACCCCTGATGAGAAGGGATACTTTGGAAAATTTGGAGGAGCTTTTATACCGCCTCCTTTAGAGAAGCCATTTGCTGAGATAAATGAGGCTTATGACAAACTCTCTAAAAGTTATGACTTTTTAGAGGAGCTTAGAAGCATAAGAAAACACTATCAAGGTCGCCCTACTCCCATCTCTTATGCTAAAAGACTAAGTGAATATGTTGGAGGAGGAAGAATCTATCTAAAAAGAGAAGATCTCAACCACACAGGAGCTCATAAACTCAACCACTGCATGGCTGAAGCATTGGTAGCTAAATATCTTGGCAAAGAGAAGATCATGGCTGAAACAGGTGCCGGTCAGCATGGAGTAGCACTTGCAACTGCTGCAGCTTATTTTGGACTAGAGTGCGAGATACATATGGGTGAAGTGGACATAGAAAAAGAGAAACCCAATGTCATAAGGATGAAAATACTTGGAGCAAAAGTAGTTCCTGTAACTCATGGACTAAAAACTCTAAAAGAGGCGGTTGATAGTTGCTTTGAAGCTTATGTAGCCCAAGCTGATAAAGCATTTTATGCCATAGGCTCCGTTGTTGGACCTCATCCATTTCCAAAGATGGTAAGAGACTTCCAAAGAGTAGTAGGACTTGAGGCTAAAGAGCAATTTTATGAGATGACCAATCAACTACCAGATAGTGTAGTAGCCTGTGTTGGTGGTGGTAGTAATGCTATGGGTCTTTTTAGTGGCTTTATAGATGATCCAGTTAAACTCTATGGAGTTGAGCCTCTTGGAAAAAGCACAAGACTTGGAGAGCATGCTGCAAGTTTAACCTATGGAAGTGAAGGGGTAATGCATGGTTTTAACTCTATCATGCTAAAAGATGAAAAGGGCGAACCAGCTCCAGTTTACTCTATCGCTAGTGGACTTGACTACCCATCAGTAGGACCCGAACAAGCCCACTTAAAAACTATAGGAAGAACCATAGTAGCAACCGCAACAGATAAAGAGAGTATAGATGCTTTTTATAAACTTTCAAGATATGAGGGTATCATACCAGCATTAGAGAGCTCTCATGCAGTTGCATTTGCTATGAAACTTGCAAAAGAGAATCCAAAAGAGTCAATTTTAGTAAACTTAAGTGGAAGAGGTGATAAAGATATAGACTTTGTTGTAAAAAACTATCCTATTCCAGAATAAACTCTTGCTAAAATGGAGGCTAGAGTTTTCTCTAGCCTTTGATACTTAAAAATTTTCAATAGTTAACATGGTTTAATCTAATGTTTACATTATTTAGGTAGAATTTCGTGATTATAGTCTAAAAGGGACAAATATGGTTAAACCTATTAAAAAAGTTTTTTTATCTATGCAGAGTGCTTTTATACTTTTTTTGATCTTTGCTACATCTTGCGGTATTGCTACATTTATAGAAAATGATTATGGAACAGAAACCGCTTGGGGAATGGTTTATGGAACATTATGGTTTGGTGCTATCCAAGTTTTACTTGGTATAAATTTAGCTTATAATATAGCAAGATACAAGCTATACAAAAAGGATAAATTGCCTATTTTTACTTTTCACTTAGGGTTTTTATTTATATTGATAGGCTCTATTGTTACTAGATATATCGGATATGAAGGCATTATGCATATTAGAGAGGGAGAGATTCAAGATATGATGATCTCAAGTGAGCCATATATCCAAGTAGATGCCCAAAAAGGAAACAAAATATACCATATAGAAAAGAAGAAGTATCTATCTAAGATAGGCAAAAATGATTTTGATCTTAAGTTAAATATTGATGGAAAAGTTGCAGAGATAAAATATATAGATTTTATTGCAAATGCTACAACTTCTATAGTCGATGATCCAAATGGAAAACCTATGATCTCTTTTATGAGCACAGATCCATATTTTAGCAATTTTGTTTTAAAAGATAAGAGTGTACAAAGTGTAGGTGGAGTAAGATTTGCATTGAATGGATCTTTAAAAGGGGGCTCTTTATGGGGCACTCCTAAAGTAGATATCACTACAAAAGATGGAAAATTTTATATCAAATCCAATAAAACTTTGAGTGTTTTGGATATGAAAACTCAAAATAAAAAAACACTTGAGCCTTTAAAAGAGTATAGATTTGAGGCAAAGAGGCTTTATACAATAGATGGTTTGAGTTTTGCTCCAAAATCTATGAAGATAAAGGGAAAAGAGAAGCTAGTTTCAGGTGCAAAAACAGAAAAAGGTATGAAGTTTAACTCGCTAAATGCTGTTGTAGTAAAAGCTACATATAACGGTGATAGTAAAATAGTTACATTTTATGGACAGGGAAAGGGTGCAAAAGGCTTTACTAAAAGAGAGGTTATAGGTGGTATTCCTTTTAGTTTTGAGTGGGGATCAAAGCTGATATATCTTCCTTTTTCGCTAAAACTTAGAGATTTTCAACTAGATAGATACCCTGGCTCTATGTCTCCATCATCCTATGCTAGTGAAGTTACTTTGATAGATAAAAAAGATGGAGTAAACATGCCTTTTAGGATATTTATGAACCATGTGCTTGATTATAAAAATTATAGATTTTTCCAATCCTCTTATGATAAGGATGAGAGAGGAACCATACTCTCAGTCAATCATGACCCAGGAAAGTATCCTACATATTTTGGTTATATTTTGTTGGGAATTGGCTTTTTGTGGACTATTTTATCTCCAAAGAGCAGATTTAGAACACTTGGCAGAAAGATACAAAAAGATATACAAAGAGATAAAAATCCCTTTGCATTATCTGTGCTATTTATACTCTTTGCTTTATCATTACAAACGATACCACTTAAGGCTAAAGATACATTAACTCCTCAAGAGAGTATCAATATTGCTAAAAAATATGAAAAAAGACATTCTGATAAATTTGGGCAACTGTTGGTACAAGATAGAGAGGGAAGGATAAAGCCCATAGACTCTTTAGCAAATGATGTTTTAAACAAAGTAGCAAGAAAGAGAAGTTTTTTTGGGCTTGATGCTGATCAGATTATATTGGGAATGTTAGCCTCTCCAAGTGTATGGCAAAATATTCCTATGATAAAGATCTCCCATGATAAGCTAAAAAAGATTTTAGGCATTCCAAAGAGTGTAAAATATGCTGCTTTTAAAGACTTTTTTGACTATAAAAATAGTACAAATCCATACAAATTGGCAGCCTATGCAGAAAAAGCAAATAGAACTCCACCAATTGATAGAAATAAATTTGACAAAGATGTTTTAAAGGTAGATGAGAGAGTAAATGTTTTATATTATGTCTATACAGGCTCTCTTTTTAAAATATTTCCAAAAGTAGGCGATCCAAATCATACTTGGTATGACCCAAAAATGGCGATATCAACTTTTCCAAAAAAGGATGCCCAAGCTATTAGAATGATGCTACAAATCTACTTTACAGCTCTTCATAAAGGTATCAAAAGTGGTGATTGGAAAGATGCTAATAAAGCTTTAGATATAATATCTACTTACCAAAAAAAATATGGTGCCCAAGTGATTCAAGATAGCTCTCATATAAAGGCTGAAATTCTTTATAATCACTTAAATATATTTCCAAGACTTATTCCTATATATCTTTTGAGCGGATTTTTACTACTATTTGCCATCATGTATAAAATGCTTCGTCCAAAAAGTTCTATTAAGTGGGTGGTTAGATCTCTTTTTGTTATAATACTTTTAGCATTTATTACCCAAACTTTCAACATGGGACTTAGATGGTATGTATCAGGTCATGCTCCTTGGAGTAATGGCTACGAGTCGATGATATATATATCTTGGGCATTAATGCTTGCAGGTCTTATATTTTCCAAACAATCAGTTATGTCTCTCTCCTTGACTGCTATATTATCAGGGGTATTTTTATTTGTAGCCCATCTTAGCTGGATGGATCCTGAGATTACCAATCTTGTACCAGTACTTAAATCTTACTGGCTTATGGTGCATGTCTCTGTGATTACTGCAAGTTATGGATTTTTAGGTTTAAATGCATTGTTAGGATTTTTTACATTGATAATGTTTATCATGTTAAGTGGTGATCCCAAAAATCCACGAAATGAACATATCCAAATAAGCATAACTGAAGCTACAAGAGTAAATGAGATGTCTATGATACTTGGACTTATGCTCTTAACTATGGGTAACTTTTTAGGCGGAGTTTGGGCAAATGAATCATGGGGTAAATATTGGAGTTGGGATCCAAAAGAGACTTGGGCATTGGTAAGTATCTTAGTATATGCTGCAGTAGTTCATATGAGACTTATTCCAAAACTCAACTCTCAATTTGCCTTTGCAGTAGCCTCTACTATAGCTTATGCATCAGTTATCATGACATATCTAGGGGTAAACTACTATCTATCAGGTATGCACTCATATGCTGCAGGAGAGCCCATACCAATACCTCAATGGATATATTGGGTAGTTGCTATAGTAGCAATGACGATTATTATTGCATTTCCAAAAAGAAGATTTTCTAAAAGGTTATAGCTTTTGTGGTGAGTGTCGATATGATAAAACTCTACTATAAAATATGCTTAATTAAAGGACTATTATTATGAAAAGATATCTATTTGTACTATTTGTGGCTAGTGGTATTTTGTATGCTTGTAACTGTGTAGTTTCAAGAGATATGATAAAGTGTGATTATTATGTGGGTCAAAAATTTGATAAATCTCATCAAAAAGAGTGTCTAAACTATGCAAAAAGTATCAGCAAAGATGCTATGTTTGCAAAATCTTCTTGGTATTTTCTTTTGGGCGGGGATATAAAAAATGCAAAAATAAATGCAAAAAAAGCTCTAAAGATAGGGCATAATTATGCTGCTGAATATTTAGGTATGGCTTATATATTAGAAAATGATATAAAAAATGCAAAAAAAGAGTTTAGCTTTTTTAAACATAAAGTAAAACAGAGCGGATACATAAAGAAAGATTTAAATATTTTAAAACATATATATAGCAACTTTAATGATAAAGAAGTTTTAAAAATTTTACATATTCAATAAAAGCTTACCACAACAGATAAAGCCTTTACCTCTTTTATTAAACTCTCCAATCCTCAAATATAACCAATTTTATTGCAAAATTTGGGTTTAAGAGAGTTTTGCTATTTTGGTTTGCAAGGGATAGCAAAGTCTATGTGGTAGTGTTCATCATGCCTTACCCAAGATCTTTTTTTGGAAAATCTAATATGTTTTTTTAGATATTTACCATATTTTGTTTTGAATAGATAGGGTTGCAATTTTGGATCAAAAATAACTCTCCATAAGTTATAACCCATCTTTTTTGGCAAAATGTGTAAAGTCAAGATGTGTGCTGCCATTGCTTCAAAATCTATTTGGTAGTCTTTGTATTTTCCTTTTTTATTAAACTCTACATCATATCCAAATTTATTAAATGGATTTGTTGCAAAGTATGTAGAGTTTCCTTTTTT